>DATJZY010000012.1 GCA_035577985.1 Candidatus Eisenbacteria bacterium | reverse complement strand
CGAGGTGTTCGACACCGTGTGCTTCCCGCAGCAGCACAACGACGACTCGCAGGGCTCGATTCCGCTCGTGCGACCCGACGGCGTCCCGCCGCTCACGATGGACACGATCCCGGGCGACCCGAACATGCTCCAGCGGCTCATCGTGACGCGAAACGGCGAGTCGCTCGCGATGGGATACGGCCAGGTACCGGTCTCGGCGTACAGCGACGGCGAGCATCTGGTGGCGATCGTGGGACGCGGCGGCACGATTCCCTGCAAGGCGGGCGTCGCCGATCTCGTCGCCGCCTGTCGCGGCCCGCTCTCCGACCATCCCGATCGCTCGAACTGGAAGAGCGCGGATGGCCTGCGCTGCTCGACGACGGTGGGCGAGTGCGTCCCGGCCCCGAACGGCATCCCGACCGCCTGCGACCTCGCGACGGGCGGCGGCTGCAACGCGTCCCTCGGCGAATCGTGTCTCCCCACGGCGAACGGCCTCTGCGTCGACCCGTCGAGCTCGCAGAACGACGGCACGCCCGGCTCCGAGCGCTTCACCGAAGGCAACGAGATGGAGCTCGCGATCGAGGACCCGAGCCGGCGCGGCCACTACGAGTCGCTCGCCACCCTGCGCACGAACAAGTTCATCAACACGACGGCGCGCACCGTGAAGCGCTTCGCGTTCCACCCGGCGTCCGGATCCGGGCGCCGGGCCGCCGCCAGCGACTACGAGCCGGGCACCGGGGCGCTCCTCGTCTGGGGACGGCCCCACTTCTCGGGCGAGCAGGGGCGCCAGGCACAGATCTACCTCCTCGTGCACAAGCTGCCGATCAAGCGTGCGCGCAACGGGCGTTGGGTGTTCCGTCCGTTCTTCTACGCGGGTACCGCACGCAACGGGTCTCCGCGCTGGTCGCGAAAGCAGGCGAACGCGAAGCCCCTCGCGCTCGACGGCGTCGCGGGCGGCAGCCCGTTCGAGGAGCAGCCGCTCGTGAACCAGTTCACGGCGAGCTGGGTCGGCGGCACGATCGACAAGTGGGTCATGCTCTACGGCGGCGACATCGGCGACTACCTGCTTGCCGACCCCGCGCACGACCGGCCGGGCGAAGGCCCGGGCTCGGTGCGCATCCGTTTCGCGAGCGATCCGTGGGGACCGTGGTCGCCCCCGAAGCCCCACCTGCTCCAGGGGTCACCGACCGAAGTCGGATCGCCCCTCGGCCCCGGCGGCGTCCTCTTCCATCCCCTCTGCGTCGATCAGCCAGGTGCCCCGTGCATGCGGAGCGACGACGTGCGCCCGGTCGACTTCTTCTTCGGGTGCACCCCGGTCGGGAAGACGTTCGACAGGGGGTTCTTCTACGGCGCGAACATCATCGATGCGTACACGCAGTCCGACGTCGGCAACGGCATGGACATCTACTGGAACATCTCGACCTGGAACCCGTACGGCGTGCTGTTCCTGAAGACGAACCTGCAGCCCTAGTCGCCGCTGCAGACTCCCCACGTCGCCGACGGCGGGTCGACGCCGTGATCGCACGACGCGGTCCGCTTCACCGACCGCTTGGTCGAGCTGACGACGTCGCCGCACGCCGACTCAGACCACCTTTGCCGCCGGCGTGTAACGGAATTTCGACGGCGCCGATCGAGCGTTTCGCCGGCGTCAGCGCCGCGGCGTCAGGAGGACCACCGGGATGTCGCGCTTGGTTCCCGCCTGGTAGCCGTCGTAGCCGGGCCACTGCTTCGTCATCGTCGGCCACACGCGCTTCTTGTCGGCGGCGCTGCCGGTTCGCGCGGTGACCGGGATGAGCTTGTCCCACACCTGGATGGTCGCCTCCGGGTTCGCGACCAGGTTCTCGTACCAGCCGGGGTTGTCGGGCGCCCCGCCCTTCGACGCGACCAGCACGTAGTCCTCGCCGTCGCGCCCGTAGATGAGCGCGAACTTCCGCGTCTTCCCGGACTTCCGGCCCTTGGTGTGGAGCACGAGGCAGCTCGTGCCGTTCCAGTCGTGACCGACCTTCCCGCCGGTCGCCTCGTACTGCCGCACGTGCTCGTCGCCGAACAGACTGTAGTCAGGCATGGTCTCACCGTGGCACGCCCGGCGAGCCGTGGCGACCCATGTCCACATCTGGACATGGCGGTCCAGATCTGGAATCGTGGGTCGGGAGGGCGATCATGCCGCAGACGCAGAGTGACAAGACCGGCGACGTCACCCCCGCCGCCCTCCGCCCCCACCCCGCCGAGCGCAAGCGCAAGTCCGCCCCAGCTCTGCGCGCCTTCTTCAGCATCGCCGACAAGTGGGGGCTCGATGCGAAGGATCGGCTCGGGCTTCTCGGCTGGCCGAGCAAGTCCACCCTGTACAACTGGAAGACCGCGACCGACGTCACGCTTCCCTACGACGTGCTCGTGCGGCTCTCCCTGGTCCTCGGCATCTACAAGGCGCTGCACATCCTCTACCCGGACGCCGATTTCGCGCACCGGTGGATGAAGCTGCCGAACCGCAACGTGCTCTTCGGCGGCCGCTCGCCGGTCGACCACGCCGTGCGCGGCGGCACGATCGGTCTCTACGACGTCCGGCGTCTCCTCGATGCCCGTAGGGGCGGTTGGAATTGACGCCACCCGAGCGACGCCTCCGGATCAAGAATACCCATCGCCTCGTCCGCAGCCGCTTCCCTGCCGTGGACGTGTTTGCCGACGTGAGTCCGCCGCAGGACCGCGACGCGCTCGCCGACCTCGAGAGCTGGACCAACGACCGCATTCAGAACGATCTGGGCGAACGCATCCTGCTGCCACGCGCCGAGCTCGCGACGGGACGCAATGCCAGCATCGTCAACGCCGCGTTCTGCCATCCCCACCCGTCCGGAGGGCGGTTCACCTCGGGCGACCTGGGGGGCTGGTACGCCGCCTTCGATCTAGACACCGCCCACGCCGAGGTGGCGTTCCATTGGCGTGGCGAGTTCGAAGAGGTCGGCCATGCGTCCGGGAGGGTCGAAGCCCGGGACTACCTCGCGGACTTCAACGCGGCCTTCCACGACGTGCGGGATCGCCGCCGGTTTCGCTCGGCATACGGTGCAAGGAGCTACGTGGCGTCGCAGAAACTGGGACTGCGACTCCGATCCGCCGGCTCCAACGGGATCGTCTATGACAGCGTCCGCCATCCCGGCCACACCTGCGTCGTCGCGTTCCGGCCGAGGCTCGTGCTCAACGTCCGGCAGGGTTCGCACTTCGAGTACGTGTGGAGCGGGAAGAAGGAGCCGGCGATCCGTCGGGTGACCGGCAGGGCGAGCTAGCAGACCGACCCAAGACTCCGCCTTGGGTCAGGGAGGACGCGAGAGTGTGGCGTCCGGACACGCGCCCTCTCCCCCCGACATCACCTCGCTCTTTCGGTGGCGCGCGACGTTCGGTAGGACAACGCCCATGACGCTCCTCCGCCTGGCCGCCATCCCCGCCGTCATCCTCTCCTTCGTCCCCCATGCCCTCGCTGCCCCGCCGCGGGAGGTCGCCGCCGCGATCGCGAAGATGCCGCTCCTCTTCGTCGCGAACGAAGGACAGCTCGACCGGCGGGTCGGGTTCGTGCTGCAGGCGACCGACAAGACGCTCTACTTCACGCCGTCGGGCGTGACACTCCTGCTCCACGGCAAGATCCGGCGCGAGGCCGTGAAGCTCACCTTCCCCGGCGCGCGCCCGGGCGTGCGACCCGAGGGCCTCGATCCGGCGGCGACGACGTTCTCCTTCTGGCGCGGCGAACGCGGGGTGAGCCGCTCGGGCGTCCCGACCTACACGCGCCTCGTCTATCGCGACCTCTGGCCCGGCATCGACCTCGAGTACGCCGTGCAGGGGCACGCCCTCAAGTACACGTTCCACGTCCGGCCGGGCGCCGATCCCGACCGCATCCGTCTCGCCTATCGCGGCGCCGAGCGCCTCGTGCACACGGCGGCCGACACGCTCGCGATCGAGACGCCGGACGGCGGCTTCGAAGACGCACGCCCGATCGCGTTCCAGCGGACGGCGAGCGGCTCGGTCGACGTTCCGGTGCGCTACGCGATCGTGCCGGCCACGGCCCCCGGCGTGCACGAGCATTCGTTCGACCTGGGTGCGTACGATCCCACCCTGCCGCTCGAGCTCGATCCCGCCATGGTCGTCTACGCCGGCTTCTTCGCCGCGACCGATTCGGTCGGCACGTGCGGGCGCGGCGGCGGCATCGCGGTCGATCGCGACGGCAACGCGTACGTGACCGGCAACACGAACAACGAGCCCGGCACCTTCCCGCCGCTGATCGGCCCCATCACGACGTACGGCGACAACACCGACGCCTTCGTGGCCAAGATCGGCGTGGGCGGCAACATCGTCTACGCCGGCTTCTACGGCAGCTCCACCTTCGAGACCGGCGACGCCATCGCCTCCGATCCCGACGGCAACGTCTACCTCCTCGGGAGCGGAACGAACATGCTGCCGAACATCACCGGACCGATGCTCCCGCCCGCCACGGGTGGGATCTACATCGCCAAGATCGCCGCCGACGGCTCCGGCGTCGCGTGGACGCGGCTCATCCCGGGCAATCGCGGCATCTGCCCCCGCGCGCTCGCCGCCGACGCGAACGGCAACGCCTACGCGGCCGGGTTCACGAACTCCGACGAGTCCGTCTTCCCGGTCATGGGTGGCCCCACCCTCCACTACAACGGCCAGACGAACGACGGCGACGACGCGTTCGTCGTGAAGGTGAACTCCGGTGGTGCGATCGTGTACGCCGGCTTCCTCGGCGGCACGAAGGTCGACGAGATCGACGCGATCGCGGCCGACGACGACGGCAACGCCTACGCGGCCGGCGTCACGGCGTCGTCGGAGAACGACATGTTCCCGGCCACGCTCGGCCCCGACCTCACCTACAACGGCGGCGACACCAACGACATCCTCAATTTCGGCGACGCGTTCGTCGCCAAGATCGGGCCCGCGGGTTCGATCGTCTTCTGCGGCTACATCGGAAGCACCGGCTTCGACGAGGGGACCGGCGTGGCCGTCGACGCGTCGAGGAACGTGTACGTCGCCGGCTCGACGAAGAGCAGCTCGTCGTTCCCGACCAGCATCGGCCCGAATCTCACCACCAAGGCGCTCGACGGCTCACAGGTCCCCTTCATCGTGAAGGTCGCCAGCACCGGTACGACGATCGGGTACGCCGGCTTCGTCGGCAACGCGACCGGCGAGAACGTGCGCGTGGGGGTCGACGCGGGCAACAACGCCTACGTGGCGGGAACGACCACCGGTGGTCCTGACGACTACCCCGCGGGCGGCGTCGGGGCGACGCGGCTCGGCACGTACGGCGACGTGTTCGTCGCCAAGGTGCCGGCGAGCGGCATGGGCCTCGAGTGGTCGACCTTCTTCGGCGGATCGAGCGAGAACCTGGACGGCATGGCCGTCCATTCGACCGGTGACGTCTTCCTCTTCGGCAGCACGTTCGCCGACGCGTCGAGCTTCCCCGTGAAGGGCGGGCCGCTGCTCACCAAAACGGCGTCGTTCTCGGACCAGTTCTACGTCGCACGGATCAACGGCACCCCCGGCAACGGCCCGGGCGGGGGTCCCAGCGGTGGCGGAAGCTGCGCCGACATCGCGAGCTGCCAGGCCGCGCTGACCGCTGCCCTGCCCGACCCTGCCGCGGCAGCGAATGCCAAGAGCCGAAAGGTCGCCAAGCAGCTCGGCACCCTCGATCACGCCGCCGACGCCTCGATCGCCAGGGGCATCAACGCAACCGGCAAGAAGCACACGCGCTTCTTCAGGCGGGCGCGCGGCAAGCTGGCGAAGCTCGTTTCCAAGGCTCGCGCGGCCGACGGCAAGGGGACGCTCGGGATCGCATTGTCGCCGATCGAGGGCGCCGCCACACAGCTCATCTCCCTGCTCCAGACCTGACGGCGAGCGCCGTGGCTCCGAGCGACTACTTTCGCGGCAAACGCGTCGTCGTGACCGGCGGCTCGAGCGGCATCGGCTACGCCTTCGCCGCCCGGGTGGTCGCGCTCGGCGCGGACGTGGCGCTCGTCGCCAGGCGACGCAGCGTCCTCGACGAGGCGCGGAAGCAGCTCCTGGCGCTGCGATCGGACGCGCGCGTGACCGTCCTCGAGCTCGACGTCGCCGACGCCGCCGCCGTCGAGCGGACGATGACGGCGCACCTCGCGGCCGAGGGCGCCGACATCCTGGTCAACAACGCCGGCATCGTGATGCCCGGCCGCTTCGTCGACCTCCCAGCCGCCGAGTTCCGCCGGATGATGGACGTCAACTACTTCGGCACCGTGCACATGTCGAAGGTCGTCGTGCCGCATCTCGTCGCGCGGCGCGGCGGACACGTGCTGAACGTCTCGTCGCTCGCCGGCGTGCTCGGCATCTACGGCTACACCGCCTACGCCGGCAGCAAGTTCGCCGTCGTCGGATTCTCGCAAGCGCTCCGCGCCGAGCTGTGGCCGTACGGCGTGCGCGTGAGCCTCTGCCTCCCACCCGACACCGACACGCCGCAGCTCGCGTTCGAGAACCTGCACAAGCCCGCCGAGACGAAGGCGATCGCGGGTACGGTGAAGACGCTGTCGCCCGAGGTGGTCGCCCAGGCCATGGTGTCCGGAATGGCGCGGGGCGACTTCGAGATCTATCCCAACCTCGCCTCGCGGCTGGTGGCGTTCGGCCAGGCGGTGCTGCCGGGCGTCGCGCGTCGCGTCTGCGACGCCGCGCAACGTAAGGCAGCTCCCGCTCCTTCCGTTGACGGCGGCACCGGCCGCATGTGAGGAATCGACACGCGATGCACACGTCCCGCCGACTCTCGACCCTGCTCGCCGCCTCCACCGTCTGGCTCTCCGTCTCGGCCGGCAACGCTGCGGCCGGCCACACGAACGGCCTCTGCGAGACCGCCGCGACCGATCACGCCTCGCCGCCCTACGTCATCGTGCTCTCGGCCTTTCCCGCCGAGCTCGCCCCGCTCGTCGCCGCGGCCGACATCGAATCGACGGTCGAGGCGGGTGGCCGGCCGTACTATGTCGGACGCCTCGAGGGCGTGAGCGTGATCTTGGGGCTCATGGGCATCGGCATCGCGAACGCGCGCACCTCGACGACGAGCGTCCTGTCCACCTTCGACGCCGCGGCGGTCATCGTGAACGGCGTCGCCGGCAGCAACCGTCGCATCGGCGACGTCGTCGTCGCCACCGACTGGATGGAGAAGGACCAGGACGGCGTCTTCCACCCGAACAAGGCGCTCTTCGCACTGGCGCGCCTCGCAAAGACGAACCTCCCCGCACCGCTCGAGAAGTGCACGCAAGTCCCGCCGGGAGCACCCGACTCCCACACCGTATGCATGCCCTTCACGCCGACCGTGGTCTTCGGCGGAACGGGCACGACCAGCGATCCGAGCGGCGGCAACCCCATCCCGTGCATCCCGAACGGCGGCCCGCTCTTCGGCTGCGAGCTGCCGACCGCGATGACGGCCGGGATCAGCGTCGCGATGAAGCCCAAGCCGAAGAGCTCCAACACGGTCGAGGACGAGGAGACGGCCGCCGTCGCGCGCGCGGCCGACGAGGCCGACGTTCCCTTTCTCGGCATCCGCGCGGTGTCCGACGGCGCCGGCGATCCGCTCGGCGACCGGGGCTTCCCCTTCCAGTTCGCCGACTACTACGATCTCGCCGCCCACAACGTGAGCGCCGTCACACGCGCCGTCGTCGCCGAGGTGGGCAAGCTCGCCACGGACCGCTCGGCGCGCGATACGTGCCGGCAGCTCGCCAAGGGAAGCTGGAAGCACGCGGCGACCCAGATCTTGCGTCGTCGCGGTCAGTGATCGCCGGCACGCCGCGCCAGCACCCAGTGCTGCGCGCCGAGCGGGAGGCGCGCGAGGGCGGGCTCGAGAGCGCGCAGGAAGCCGAGCACGCGCGGAAAATAAAAGAGCGAGCGCTGGTGCAGGACCTCGAATCCCCCCGACGCGACGAGCGCGCGCAGCGCGCGTGGCGAGATCGGCACCGCGTCGCGATCGAAGGCGATGCGCCGCATGACGAGGCGGGCGCCGGGGTTCCACGGGTTGTTCTCGAAGACGGCGAGATGCCCGCCCGGCAGCAGCCCGGCGTGGATGCGCGCGAGCACGGCCGCTCGATGCGAGGGCACGACGTGATGGAAGACGCCGTTCACGTAGCAGAGGTCGAAGCGCTCGGTGGTCGGCCACGCATCCAGATGCTCGAACCGTACGTGCCGGCCTGCGTGCCGGGCGGTCGCGGCGGCGAGCGCCTTCGCCGACGTGTCGACGCCGACCACGTCGGCGCCAGCGAACGCGTCGGCGAGACGACGGCTCGCGTCGCCGAGGCCGCAGCCGAAGTCGAGGATGCGGCGCGGCGCCGCGCCGGCCAGTCGCGCCCGGAGGTCCGCGATCCGGCCGTCGATGAAGAAGTGCCGATCCTCGCCGGACAGGCGGATGCCGTCCGCGAGCTGGCGCTCGTATTCGTCGGCGAGATCGAAGGGCGCGGAAGCGCTCACTCGCCCATCACCAGCACCGCCGGCGCCATCGCCACGAGCGGCGGCGTCGTCACGAGGTCGAAGGCGAGCGTGAACGGCACGAGCAGATACACCCAGGGCGTCGTCCACACCTGCGTGAGCGCGCTCGCGTAGAGGGTCGCCGGATCGGCGGGCTCCTCGTAGGCCAGAAGAAGGTCGCCGTCCTCCGCCGGCGTCACGCGCAGGAACGGCGGAGCGGGCGGCGTACCCGTCCCGTCCCACACCGCGACGGGACGTCCCGACCTGTCCCACGAGCGCAGGGGTTCCGGGCGCAGCGTCGCCGGCGTCGTGACCCCGGCGAGCGGCACGACGATCCAGCGCGGCGTCCGTCCGAGCGTGCGGCCGTTGTCGTCGGTCACGCGCGCGTCGTAGCCGATGACCAGCCGATCGCCGTCGACCCAGGCCTCGCGGACCGACGCCACGTACTCGCGGCGCCGCCCGACGTCGAGGAGATGTCCGGTGACGCAGCCCGAGGTCGCCACCAGGACTGCGGCGAGCGCCGCCGCCACGATCCTAGTAGAACGGCCCACTGTACATCTCGTAGACCTTCACCGGCCCGCCGCCGAAGTACACGCGCTTGGGGAACGTGAAGGTGCGCGCGACGCGATCGTACTCGAAGGTGACGGGCGCGTCCGCGTCGTTCGGGTCGTAGGCGCGGAAGCGAAGCCCCACCGGCGCGTCCTCGACGCCGTAGAGCAGCAGGGCGTGATTCATGGCGAACGACGGATAGCGGTGGACACGCACGATGGGTGTTCGCCCCTTCTCGACGTCGCGCCGCAGCGCTTCGGCCGTCGCTTCCTGGTTCGAGGGCGTGAACGGGAAGATGAGCCGCCAGTTCGCGCGCTGGAAGAAGATCCGCCACGAGCTGCTGATCTCCTGCTTCAACATCGCCTCGTGCGCGGCGCTGAAGGACCGCAGGTTCGGATAGCCCGGGATGACGACGGGATCGGCCGACGGCACCCGGTCGCGCGGTGATCGCGCGAGGACGGCCCGCACGAGGGCCCGGTAGCCCTCGTCGTCGAGCGGCGGGGCGTCGGGAGCGAAGCGCGCCTCGAGGAAGAACTGCCGCACGGCCCGCGTGACCGGGGCGCACCGCAGCGAGAATGCAGGGCGCGGGTCGCGTTCGGTCCAACTCTCCGATCCGTCGTCGGCGACGTGGAACTCGAGGAGGGTCTCGTTCGCGAAGGCAAAGGAATCGGATGCGAAGTCGAACGGACGCGGCCTTCGCTCGGGGGCCCGCGCCGCGCACGCCGCGGCGAGCGCGGCCGCGAGCACGACGACGGTCGCCACTCCTACCGCACCCGGATCTCGCCGCGTCAGCCGGCCCATCGCGCTGCCGTCTCTCCTAGCACGGCTGGAATCGGCCGCGAGCCGCCTATCGTCCTTTCCACACCGGCGTCCGCTTCTCCTTGAACGCCGCCAGCCCCTCCTTGGCGTCCTCGCTCATGAAGACGCCGGCGGAGTAGCTCATCTCGTTCTCGAGCGCCTCCTTGAGCCCGAGGAAGGTGCTCTCCTTGGCGGACTGCTTGCAGGCCTTCACGGCCAGCGGCCCGTTCTTGCAGATCGTGTCGGCGAACTCGCGCGCGGTGGCCATCACCCGGTCGCGTGGGACGACGCGGTTCACGAGCCCCATCTGGAGCGCCCGCTCGGGCGTGATCCGCTCGGCCAGCAGCAGGACCTCCATCGCGTTGCACCACGAGAGCTGACGCGCGCTGTGGACCGTGGAGCCGCCACCGGGGAAGAGCCCGCGCCGGGGCTCGGCGAGCTGGAACCACGCGGTGTCGGCGCACACGCGCAGGTCGGTGTTCCACATCATCTCCATGCCGCCCGCGGCGCAGATGCCGTTGATCGCGGCGATGACCGGCTTGTAGAGCTTGAACTCCTCGCCCGTCTCCGGGACGAGCGCGCCGTCGCGCAGCACGGCGATGAGCGAGTGCGCCATCGAATATCTCGACTCGCCGACCGCGAGCGTCGATTCCCCCGCCGCGAGCTTGTCGGCCCGCTCGGCGACGATCGGGACGAACTTCTTCAAGTCCGCGCCGACGCAGTAGACGTCGCCGACGCCGGTCAGGATCGCGACGAAGGCGTCGGCGTCGTCGCGGAAACGGATCCACGCGTCGGCGAGCATGCCGAAGTGGTCGACGTCGAGCGAGTTGCGCGCCTCGGGGCGGTCGATCGTGATCGTCACGACGTGCCCGTCGTTTGCGTAGTGGATGGCCATGGCCGCGAGGCTTACAACGAAGGCGCGGTCCGGTTCCAGCTTCCGACCCGGGCTGCTACAAGCCCAAGAGCTCATGGCGAAGCTGATCGTGAAGTTCGAGAACGGCGACCCCGACCGGGTGATCGAGTTCGACCCGGCGAAGGCGCCCTTCCAGCACGACGGACAGCCCGCCTCGATCCTCGACGTCATGCTCGGTCACGGCGTCTCTCTGGAGCACGCGTGCGGTGGAAGCTGCGCGTGCACGACGTGCCACGTCGTCGTGAAGCAGGGCTTCGACAAGCTCCGTCCGTCGGAAGAGAACGAGGACGACCTGCTCGACAAGGCGGTCGGCCTGACGCCGACCTCGCGCCTCGGCTGCCAGGCGGTGGTGACGGATCCCAACGCCGAGATCGTGGTGGTCGTGCCGCGCTACACGGTGAACATCGAATCCGGAAGCCATGGCCGTTGAGCGGACGGCGCGCGTCGCGAAGCTGATCGACCACGCGCCGGACACCCGTTCGCTCGTGTTGGCGCTCGGGCGCGACCACGGCTTCTCGTTTCGCCCGGGGCAGTTCCTCTCGTGCCTGCTCCCGGTCGGTGGCGAGCGGATCATCCGGCCGTACTCGATCGCGTCGGACGCCGCACGCCCGGACGAGCTCGAGATCCTCTTCAACCTCGTGCCCGATGGTCCGGGCTCGCGCCACCTCTTCGGCCTGCGGGCGGGGGACCCGGTCGACTTCACCGGTCCCTGGGGCACGTTCACGCTCGACGAGCCGCCCGACACGCCGCTCGTCTTCATCGCGCAGAACACCGGCATCGCGCCCATCCGATCGATGCTCCTGCACGCTGCCGGCCGCACGCGGCGTCCGCTGCGGCTCGTCTACGGCACGCACCTGCGCGTGTACCACGAGGAGCTCGCACGCCTGCCCGGCGTGACCGTCGAGGTCGTCGACCCCGATCGCCTCGTCGAGGAGACGCAGCGGCGCTTCGTCGACGCCGACGCCGACCGCTCGCGCCACTTCTGGGTGTGCGGCGTGGGGCCGATCGTCTACACGCTGCGCGATCGCCTCCGCGGCGCGGGCTACGCCCGGCGTACGGTCCAGTACGAGAAGTGGTGACCCTCCGCCGCGCGGTCGCCGCGTTCGTCGCCATCCTGCTCGCGCTGGTCGGGCTGCATCTGTTCGCCGTCTCCGGCCGCACGATCTACCGCGGCGGCCCGATCGTGACGCTCGACCCGCAGAACCGCGTCGTCGAGGCGATCGGCATCGACGGCGACCGGATCGCGATCGTCGGCAGCGAGGCCGACGTCGTCGCGTGGGGCGGCCGCTGGGCCCGCGTGCTGGACCTGCACGGGCACGCGCTCGTCCCTGGCTTCGTCGACGCCCACAGCCACTTCCCGGGGTCGGGCCTCTTCGCGGTCATCGAAGACCTCCACGCCCCACCCGCCGGCGACGTCGCCACCATCGCCGACGTCGTCGAGCGGCTTCGCCGTCGCGCGGCGTCGACCAGCACCGACGCATGGGTCGTCGGCATGGGCTACGACGACTCGCTGCTCGCCGAGGGCCGCCATCCCACGCGTCAGGACCTCGATCGGGTCTCGACCGAACGCCCGGTCGCCGCCGTGCACGTCTCGGGGCATCTCGCGGCCGTGAACTCGCGCGGGCTCGCCGCGCTGGGATACGACGCACGGACGCCCGATCCGCCGGGCGGCCGCCTGCACCGCGACGCCGCCGGTGAGCTCGACGGCGTCGTCGAGGAGCACGCGATGGATCCCGTGGCCGCGCGCGTCTTCGCGCCCGGCCCGCTCGACGCCTACCGCATCCTGCGTGAGGGCGAGCGGCGCTACCTCGCTGCGGGCGTCACGACGGCGCAGAACGGCAACGCGACGATGGCGCAGATCCAATCGCTGGCGTGGGCGTCGCGCCTGGGGCTCCTGTCGCTCCGTCTCGTCCTGTGGCCCAGCACCGACGCGACCGACGCCGTGGTCGAGGGCCGGGCGACGTTCCCGTCCACGCGGGAGGATTGGGTCCGCATCGGGGCGGTGAAGCTCTTCGCCGACGGATCCATCCAGACCTACACCGCCCACCTCTCGGCACCGTATCACGTGCCGCCCGGCGCGGACCCTGCGTATCGCGGCTACCGGCGCACGGAGCGGAGCGAGCTCGCCGCGCGCATCGAGCGCTACCACGAGCTCGGCTTCCAGGTCGCCGTGCACGGCAACGGCGATGCCGCCATCGACGACATCCTCGACGCCGTGGAGCACGCCCAGACGGCGCATCCCCGGCCCGACGCGCGCCCGATCGTCGTCCACGCGCAGACCGCCCGGCCCGATCAGCTGGATCGCATGCGGCGCCTCGGCGTGACGCCGAGCTTCTTCGCGCTGCACACGTACTACTGGGGCGACCGCCATCGCGATCGGTTCCTCGGCCCGGAGCGGGCGGCACGCATCAGCCCCGCGCGGAGCGCGAGCCGGCAGGGTCTGCGCTTCTCGCTCCACTGCGACACCCCCGTGGTACCGATGGAGCCGCTCCGGCTCGTCTGGTCGGCGGTCAACCGGCGCTCGACTTCCGGCGCCACGATCGGTCCCGAGGAGCGCATCGACGTCGTGACGGCGCTGCGCGCAGTCACGATCGATGCGGCTTGGCAGGCCTTCCAGGAGGGCGAGAAGGGCTCGCTCGAGGCCGGGAAGCTCGCCGATTTCGTCGTGCTGTCCGCCTCGCCGCTCGAGGTGCCGCCCGAGCAGCTCGACGAGATCCGAGTGCTCGAAACGATCGTCGACGGACGCCAGGCCTACCGCGCCCCCGAGTCCAACTGACGGGCGGTTGTCCCCGGGCCCGCCGACGTGCGAAGGGAGACGATCGACATGCGACTCGCCGCGAGTCTCCCCGTTCCGCCGAACCTTCCCATGTGCCAGCGCGTCGCGCGTCGCGTGGAGGAGCTCGGCTACGAGAGCGTGTGGATCGCGGACACGGGCGCGGGTCCCGACGCGTTCGTGGTCGCAACGGCCGTCGCCGACGTGACCCAGCGCCTGCGCATCGGCACCGCCGTCATTCCCGTCTACACGCGCACGCCGTCGGTGTTCGCGGCGTCGGCCGGCTCGGTCGCCCAGCTCGCGCCCGGCCGCTTCGTGCTCGGCATCGGCGCGTCGAGCGAGACCATCGTCGCCGGCTGGGGCGGCGTGCCGTTCGAGAAGCCGCTCACCCACATGCGCGAGGCCGTGACCGTCATCCGGCAGATGCTCGCGGGCGACCGGGTGACCTTCGAGGGCAAGCGCCTTCGCAGCCGCGGCTTTCGTCTCGTCTCGCCGCCGCCCTCGCCGGTGCCGATCTACGTCGCCGCGCTCATGCCGTCCATGCTGGAGCTGGCGGGCGAGCTCGCCGACGGCGTCGTCCTCAACATGATGCCGGTCGAAGCCGTGCCGCGCATGATGGAGCACGTCCGTCGCGGCGCGGCGCGCGCGGGACGCGACCCGAAGGCGATCGAGGTCGTGTCACGCTTCCAGGTCCTCGTGACCGACGACCCGGCGGGCGCACGCAGCGCCGTGCGGCAGATGTTCGGCCCCTACTTCGCGACCTCCGTCTACAACCGCTTCGCCGCGTGGTGCGGCTTCGCCGACGAGGCGCGCGAGATCCTGGCCGCATGGCAGGCAAAGGACCGCGGCCGCAACCTCGCCGCCGTCACCGACGCGATGGTCGACCGCATCGCGATCATCGGATCGGCCGGCGAGTGCCGCCGGCGACTGCGCGCGTTCCACGATGCCGGCGTGACCACGCCCATGGTGCATCCCTTCGCCTTCGACGAGCGGGCGATCTTCTCCACGCTCGAGGGGCTCGCCCCGGGTTCCCAGGCCTGATCGACTGTGCTCTAAACAGCCCAATGCTGATCGTCTTCGAGCACCCGCTCTCGCCCTACGTGCAAAAGGTGAAGATCGCGCTCGGCGAGAAGGGCGTGCCGTTCGAGACGCGCATGCCCGACATCATCGGTGGCTCGAACCTCGACGAGTTCGTGAAGTTGAACCCACGCCTCGAGGTCCCGACGCTGGTCGACGGCGACGCCTCGATCTTCGACTCGACGATCATCCTCGAGTACATCGAGGAGAAGTGGCCGACACCCGCCCTGCTGCCCGCCACCCCGCTCGAGCGCGCTCGCGCGCGCATGATCGAAGAGGTGTGCGACACCTACTATGAGGCCGTGAACTGGGCGTTGATGGAGATCCGGGCCTTCCAGCGGGCCACCGGCGAGCTCGCCGATCGCCTCGTCGGCCGCGCCGCGGAGCAGACGGCCGGTGTACAGAATTGGCTTGCCCGTCACTTGGGCACCCAGCCGTACTTCGGAGGGGCCACCTTCGGGTGGGCCGACGTTTGCGTGGCACCCTTCGTGCATGCTTCGGCCACGTTCGGTAATGCGCCAGCCCCCGAAACGCCGCTCGCGGCCTGGCTCGATCGCATCCGCGCTCGCCCCTCGGTCGCCACGACTTTCGAGGCGGCAGCGGCGTCGATGCAGGGATTCGAGATGCTGCCCCAACTAGTCGCCTCGGGGGTCTTCAAGCGCGAATACCGCGACCACCGCCTCGAATGGATGCTCCGCAGCGGCGGAGCCGACATCGTCATCGAGGGTATTCGCAAGGAGAATATTCGGTTCACACGCGAGTTTTCGTGAGATTTGCCCTCGCACGAGCGGCAGACACGCGCTAGGCTCGCCCCATCTCACTCACGAAAGGAGAGAGAGTCATTTCGGCCACGATCTTTGTTGGGAATCTCAGCTACGAATCAACGGAAGAGGAACTGCGCGCGTTGTTCGCCGAGGTCGATCCGGGAGTCCGGGTACGGCTCGGCATCGACAGGATGACCGGGAAGGCACGCGGCTTCGCCTTCGCCCAGTTCGCAAGCGACGCACAGGCCGCCGACGCCGTGCGGCGATTCGACGGTCTCGAGATGCGCGGCCGCCGGCTGCGCGTGAACGACGCCGACGACAAGCCACCACCGCGGGCACCCCGTCCCGCGGCGCGACCCGAGACCGGAGGCGGGTTCAGCCGTGCCCCGGTGGAGTTCGTCCCACCGCCCGAAGACGGTGGGGGTGACTTCCGCGGATTCCGCAAGGGCGGCGGAAGCCGGCGCGGCCTCCGCGCCCGCAAGCGCAGCCTGCGGTACTAGGAAGCCGCACCCAAGACGGAGTCTTGGGTCGGTCGCCTGGGTCCCCTCCTCGCACCCGACCCGAGAGGGTCGGCCACCCCGGCCCGACGGGGCATCTTGTCAGGTCGAAGCCGGTCTTGGTACAGGGCCGGCGTGGGTAAGCGTCTCTTCGTCGGGAACCTCCCCTTCGCAACCACGAGCGAGCAGCTCGCCGAGATCTTCGGTCGCATCGGGCCGTGCGACTCGGCGACCGTAGTGACCGACCGCGTGAGCGGACGCTCGCGCGGCTTCGGGTTCGTCGAGATGTCGACGGACGCCGATGCCGAGCGCGCGATCTCCGAGCTCGACGGCCAGGAGCACGCCGGCCGCAAGCTCACCGTGAGCGCGGCGCACGATCGACCGGCTGGCGGCGGCGGCGGCCGCGGGCGCGCGTAGCGCGTTGGCGCGACGTCGACGGTTCTGGGGTTGGGGCTGGGCAGATGCCGGCCCCACGCCCGATCACGTCGACGCGATCGGCCGCCTGCTCACCGCCCGCTTCGGCTGCGCCGACCTCACCCTCGCCGCCGAGCCGCGCCTCGAGGAGTTGCATCTCCCCCGGCCGCGGTTGACGCCTCCACCCGCGCTCGCGCCGTTGTGCTCGGCCGATCCGCTCGATCGCGCGGGCCACACCTACGGCAAGTCGTTCCGCGACGTCGTGCGCGGCCTGCGGCGCGAGTTCGACCGCGCACCCGACCTGGTCGCGTTTCCGACCGACGAAGGCGACATCTCGCGCCTGCTCGAGTGGTGTACGGACGCGGGCGTCGTTGCGGTCCCGTACGGCGGCGGCTCGAGCGTCGTCGGCGGTGTCGAAGCGCCCGCCGGCGGCGCGGCGGGCGTCGTCTCGATCGACCTCGCGCGCCTCGATCGCGTGCTCGAGATCGATCGAACGTCGCGTGCGGCGCGCATCCAGGGCGGCGTCCTGGGGCCGGCGCTCGAAGAGCAGCTCCGGCCGCACGGCCTCACGTTGCGACATTTCCCCCAGTCGTTCGAGTTCTCGTCGCTCGGCGGATGGATCGCGACGCGCTCGGGCGGACACTACGCGACGCTCTACACGCACATCGACGACTTCGTGGAGGCGCTGCGGGTAGTGACGCCGTCGGGCACGATCGCGACGCGCCGTCTTCCCGGCTCGGGCGCCGGACCCAGCCCGGATCGTCTGTTCATCGGGTCGGAGGGCATCCTCGGCATCATCACCGAGGCCTGGATGCGGCTGCAGGATCGACCGACGTTCCGCGCCGCTGCATCGGTCACGTTCGAGACGTTCGCCGCCGGCGCCGCCGCCGCGCGCACGATGGCGCAAGCGGGCCTCTATCCCGCCAACTGCCGACTGCTCGATCCGGGCGAAGCCATGACTTCGGGCGCCGGCGACGGGTCGCGCGCGGTCCTGCTGGTCGCGTTCGAGTCGGCGGATCATCCGCCCGACGCGTGGATGGCGCGCGCCCTCGAGTGTGCGCGGAGCCACGGCGGCGCGGTGCCGGACGGCGCGGGTGCGACGCGCAAGGCCGACGAAGGCGCGCGCGACGGCGCCGCCGGCGCGTGGCGGCGCGCTTTCCTGGACGCGCCATATCTGCGCGACGCACTGGTGCGCCTCGGCATGATCAGCGAAACGTTCGAGACCGCCGTCACCTGGGATCGCTTCACCGCCTTCCACGCCGGCGTCGTCGCGGCGACCGAGCGCGCGCTCCACGAGGTGTGCGGCGCCGGCCACGTGACGTGCCGCTTCACGCACGTCTACCCCGACGGCCCCGCGCCCTACTTCACCGTCATCGCCCCCGCCCGCCGGGGCTCCGAGCTCGCTCAGTGGGCGGAAGTGAAGGCCGCCGCTTCCGACGCCATCCTGCGCCTGGGCGGCACCATCACCCACCATCATGCCGTCGGCCGCGACCACCGCCCCTGGTACGATCGCGAACGCCCCGAAGGCTTCGCAGCCGCGCTTCGCGCGACCAAGAAGACGCTGGACCCAACCGGTATCCTCAATCCCGGCGTCCTCATCGATCCATAGTACGCCCGACCGGCGTTCTCGCGCGGGCGTGCCGGCATGCTGCGCCGGCTCCGCCGGCCGCAGCACCCCCGCCCGCGCGGCCCACCCGAGCCACACCCTCGCCGTTCGACCCCGACCCGAGTGATCGCGAGCCAACGGCTCGCGGTCACACGGGTCGAGCACCTAGACGTGGTGCGCCGTCAGGTGGATCAGCCGACAGAGCGCGAGCGCGCGGAGCGCCCAGTACGTCGGATCGATCTCGAACTTCCGGAACGCGAAGTTGAGCCGGCCGGAGGCGTGGTGATGGTTGTTCTGGAACAGCTCGCCGCCGCACAGGAAGTCGAGCGGCAGGAAGTTCCGCGACGCATCACCGGTCTTGAAGTTCCGATACCCGTAGCGATGCCCGCACCAGTTGACGATCGCCCCCTGCGTCGGACCCATGAGCCAGTGGAACGGCAGCAGCAGGAACTGCCACCACGCCGTCGCGAGCCAGATGTAGACGAGCGTGATCACGGTCCCGAACGCGAGCCGGCTCGTCCACGACGACGCGATCTTCTCGAGCGTCGGCCACTCGGGATAGTCGCCGAGGAACCGCGTCTCGGGCATGGAGAGACCCTTGAAGTGCGCCGTGTAGCGCCGCCCCGTCTCCCACATCATGTGGAGCACGTTCGAGAAGAAGGCCGGCGCGTGCGGATCGCGCGCGGTGTCGCTGAAGGCGTGGTGCTCGCGGTGCAGGATCGCGTACGCCCGCGGCGAGAGATACGACGAGCCCTGCGAGAGCCAGGTGCCGAGGTGGAAGATCCGCTCCATCGCGCGGCTCATCGTGAACATCCGATGAGAGGCGTAGCGGTGGTGGAAGCTCGACTGGAAGAAGATCGCAATGAACCAGTTCACCACGAACAGCAGCACAATCCACATGGGTCCACCTTCTCTACCAGTCGGTCCCTCGGCTTTCAATCAAAAGGACGTGACACTCGGTGGCGCGGCGCGGTATAGCCGGGCCCGATGCCCGAGCTGATTCTGCTCCGCCATGGCCAATCGCAGTGGAACCTCGAGAATCGCTTCACCGGGTGGGTCGACGTCCCGCTCTCGCAGAAGGGCGAGGACGAAGCGCGCGCCGCCGGCGTGAAGCTGCGCGGTAGACGTATCGACAAGCTGTTCACATCCGTACTGAAGCGCGCCATCGACACAGCGACGCTCGCGCTCGAGGTTGCCGGAATCGTGGGCGTTCCGACCGAACGCCACGAAGCGCTGAACGAGCGCATGTACGGCGACCTTCAGGGTCTCAACAAGGCCGAAGCCGCCAAGCAATGGGGCGACGCGCAGGTGAAGATCTGGCGACGCAGCTACGACACGCGACCGCCGGGCGGCGAGAGCCTCGCCGACACCGCGGCCCGCGTGCTGCCCTACTGGGAGTCGCGCATCCTGCCGGAGGTGAAGGCGGGCAAGAACGTCCTCGTGGCCGCGCACGGCAACTCCCTGCGCGCGCTCGTCATGCACCTGGACGGCCTCACGCGCGAGCAAGTGCTCGAGCTCGAGATCCCGACCGGCGTTCCCCTCGTCTACGACATGGCGCCGGACGGCCGAGTGCTCGGCAAGCGCTACCTCTAGGAACAGGAGCCCGCACCATGCTTCTCGCCGGCAAGCGGATCATCGTCACCGGCGGCGCGAGCGGCATCGCGGCCGCCACCGTGCGCGCCTACGCCCGCGAGGGCGCGACCGTATGGTCGCTCGACGTCGCCGACGCCAAGGGCGCCGAGGTCGCCGCCGCCGCGGGGCCGCGCGTCACCTACCGCCACTGCGACATCGCCAAGCGCGACGAGGTCGACGCCGCCGTCGACGAAGCGGCCCGCGCGATGGGCGGCCTCGACGCGCTGGCGAACGTCGCCGCGGTCGAGCGCGGGACGCCCGCCGAGAGCATCCCGGATGCCGAATGGGATCTCGTCTTCGGCGTGAACGTGAAGGGAACGCTCTACACGAACCAGGCCGCCTTCCGGCACCTGAAGGATCACGGCGGCGTGATCATCAACTTCGGCTCCGGCGCCGGCATCCGCGGCCAGCGCGGCTCGGCGCACTACTCCGCCTCGAAGGCCGCCGTCATGGCGTGGACCCGCACGGTCGCGCAGGAGTGGGGCCAGTACCACATCCGCGTGAACAGCGTCGTCCCGGCGATCTGGACGCCGATGTACGACGAGTATCGCTCCCGGATGACGGAGCAGGAGCGCACCATCCACGACATGTCGATGGCGTTCGTGATCCCGCTCGGCGGCAGGCTCGGCGACCCGGACGGCGACGCCGCGCCCCTCATGGTGTTCCTCGCGAGCGATGCCTCGCGGTTCATCACCGGCCAGGCGATCCCGGTCGACGGCGGGATGGTGATGCTCGGGTGACATGCGCGGCGAGGTGTCTACCTCGTTGATCGTTCGGCGGCGCGGTAGATGGCGGCGATCGCGCGCATGTTGGCGATGGCGTCGGCGGGACCGGTGGGCACGGCGGCTCCGCTGCGGACGGCGGCGACGAAGGCGCGGAGCTGGTAGTCGTAGCTGGGCGATCCCGCGACGCGCTCGGAGCGACTGCCCGACGGCGTCTTCACCCGCAGCCGGTGGAAGAACTGCGGGGCGACGAAGTTGAGCACGTCGATCCGGCCCTCGGAGCCGATCACGCGGGCGCGGATGCTGAGCAGGCGTGCCGAAAGGAGCGCGCACGTGAGGCGCGCGCTGGCTCCGCTCGGGAACGACATCTCGGCACGCAGCCAACGATCGACGCCGCCGCGCGTCCACGCCGCCTGCGCCGAGCGGATCTCGGGCTCCGCCTGGGAGAGGTGGCGCAGGAGGTGCACGGCATAGCAGCCGGTGTCCATGAGCGCGCCGCCGGCGAGGTCGGCGCGCCAGCGGATGTCGCTCGGGCGGAGCAGCGGAATGCAGAACGTCGCTTCCAGGTGGCGCACCGTCCCGATCTCGCCCGACGTGATGATGGCACGCAGGCGCCCGAAGAGCGGGTGGTACCGATAGTGGAACGCCTCCATGAGGACGCGCCCCTCGCGGGTTGCGGCGTCCGTCATGGCCTCGGCTTCCGCGACCGTCGCCGAGAAGGGCTTCTCGCACAGGACGTGCTTTCCCGCTTCGAGCGCACGGATCGTCCAGGGCGCGTGGAGCGAGTTCGGGAGCGGGTTGTAGACCGCTTCGATCGCCGAATCGCGCAGCAGGTGGTCGTAGTCACCGTAGGCCCGCTCGATGCCGTAGCGCGTGGCGAACGCCGCCGCCCGCGCCGGATCGCGCGCGGCGATGCCCACGACCGCCGCCTCGAGGTTGCGGCGCGCGGGCTGGATGAGCGCCATCGGCGCGATGCGCGCCGCGCCGAGGATCCCGATGCGCAGGGGACCGTCGCTCATCGCAGGCCCAGCAGACGCGCCGGATTGCGGCGCGCCATGACGTCGATCGCCGCCGCGGGCACGCCGCAGCCGAGCATCTCCTCGATGAACATGCGCATGCCGATCGCGGGGCGCGGGCTCTGCGCCTGGCCGAAGTCGGTCGACATGATCGCGCGCTCGGGTCCGACCGCCATCATGGCGCGGGCGAACACCTCCGGCGTCTCGCTCGCGGCGAAGCCGCCGGGAATGCACGTCAGATACGTGAACTCGATCATCGCGCCGCGCGCCGCCAGCTCGATCACGTGCTCGAGCGTGTGATCGGGCCCGATGTGCGTCTCGAGCGCGTGCGTCATGACGACCGGCACGCCGATCTCCCGCGACGCATCGACGATCGCGAACTGCTCCGGGAGGTCGATGTGCCCCGTGGCGACGACGGCGTCGTGGGCCTGTGCGAGACGCAGGATCTCCTCCGCCTCCGGGACGAGCCGCGCCCGTTCTCCGAGCAGCGGAATGCCGGGCCCCGGCAGGTGCAGCTTCCGGCGGTCGACGACGGACGAGAAGGTCGGCATCCAGACCACCTTGGCGCCCGTGCGCAACGCGACCTCGACCGCGGCCGGATTGAGGCCGCCGACCTCGAAGTCGCAGCAGATCCCGCCGAACACGCGCAGACGCTCGACGGTCTTCTGCATGAGAATCGCAACCGGCCCCGTCGGATAGGCGTGGCTCTTGAGGACGATCGCCGCGAGCCCCTGCACATCGGCCTCCTGCGCCGCCTCCATCGCGTCGACGCTGCGCGCGCGATGCGGGTCCGGACCGTGGTGGCAGTGCATGTCGATCGCGCCCACCACCAGCTCGTCGGCGAGGCCCGGCATTCGCGCCGAGCTATCGAGCTACCGCCCCGGACGTCAAGCGCCGGCCGCGCGCAGCAGCTCGGGGACCACCACGCGCGTCGCGAACACCTCCTCGGCGAGGTGGCGGGCGGCCCGGCACGCGGCCGGATAGTCGCCCTCGATGGCCCGAATCGCGTCGGCCGCCTCGTCCAGCGTCCGGAAGAAGCGCAAGCCCTTCGACGGCGGCAGGTGCGCTTCCGCGCCCGTCGCCTCGACCACGCACGGCCGTCCGCTCGCGAGGTAGCAGATCGTGCGATCGCTGATCCAGCCCGCGCGCGCCTTCACGTAGGCCGGCTTGGCGGCGCTGATCTCGCCGCGCGACGTCTGCACGTAGCGACGAAAGGTTCGCGGCGTGCCGGCGACCGCGCCAGGGTCGACGAGATGCCAGCCGCTGCGTGCGAGGAGCGCACGGTCCTCGAGCTCGTTCGCGTGGAGGTTGGCGGCGATCTCGATCCGCACACCGCAGCGCTCCGGGAGCGGCATGAGCGGGAGGAAGCCCGCGCGCTTGTTGCAGTCGTAGGTCTCGTCGCCGAGGAACGCATACTGGTTGTTCCACCACTGCGTGACCGTCGTGTACGCGCCCTCCCCGGCGCGGAGCTGCGCCTGACACGGCCACGACGGCAGGTGCACCGCCGGCCACACACGCCCCCACGCGACGCCGTAGAGCGGAACCGGGGAGTCGGGCTCGCCCAGATGCCTGCCGATGGTCACGTGCGCGTCGTGCTTGCCGACGCCCATGTCCCACTGGTGCGCCCAGATCTGGAACGTGCCGGGGTCGAGGTCGAAGAGCGCTGTGCGCGCGAACCCCTCGCGCAGCGGCGCCGTCAGACTGTGCGCGAGGTTCAAGAGCAGCGCGTCGCGGCGGCGTGCCGCGAGCTCGCCCTCGGTCGCGCCGAAGTACTGCGGTGGGCCCGCCGGCTCCTCGCGCGTTCCCGTCGAAAGGTACCCGAGGATCACGCGATCACCGACGCCGAGATCACGTACATGCGCGAGGAACGTGTCGATGTATGCGCGATCGAGAGCCGCATCGCCGCGCGTCCACAGATATTCGAGCCACCACGCGTCGTAGCCGAGGTCGCGCAAGCCGAGCAGGTACTGGAGCGGGACCCAGAAATTGCCGCCGCCTTCGGGGTACTGCGCGACGAACGCCGAGCCGACCAAGACCGAATGCCCCATGCGCCTCCCTTCTTACTCGACTCGTCACGGAAATATACTGGCTTCCGGCCGGCGCGATCGAGCCGGTCGTCACCGGACCGCTCGGCGACGGCGTGCACAGCCAGACGCGCGCGACCGGCACGCAGAATTTCGCGCTGCAATGTCCGTCGCCGCAGAACAACGCGGGCAGCGTGGGGAACCTCCCGGAGTGCGGCGCGACGACGACGAGCACGTCGACGACCACGACCCCGTCCACGTCTAGCACGAGCTCGACGTCGTCTAGCTCGACCACCTCGTCGTCCACGTCGACCTCCTCGACTTCGACGTCGACCACGTCGTCCAGCACGACAAGCTCGACCACGAGCACGACGACGTCGTCCTCTACCTCGAGCTCCACGTCGTCGACCACCAGTACGACGACCTCGTCCTCGACCACCTCGTCCTCCACCACCTCGACTTCCTCGACGACCCTCACGACGATCCCGACGACCACCTCGACGTCGGCCCCAACCACGTCGAGCTCGACCACCAGCTCGCCGACGACCACTTCGACGTCCTCGACCACGTCGTCCTCCTCGTCCACCAGCAGCTCGAGCTCGTCGACGACGCTGACGACCGCCCCGACGACCACCTCCACGTCGTCGAGCACGACCTCCTCCTCGACCTCGTCGACGACGTCGACGAGCACCTCCAACTCGACGTCCACTTCGACGTCCAGCTCCACCTCGACGTCGACGAGCACCAGCACGAGCGCGGCGCCGACCACCTCGACGGTCGCGCCGACGACGACCACGACCCTGCCGGCGGGGTGCCCAGCGAGCGCCACCTTCGACTCGATCGCGTGCCGTCTCGACGCGCTCGTCCTCCAGATCGGCGACTCGACCGACCTCGGCCGCCTCCACGACAGTCTGCTCGGCCGCGTCGAGAAGGCCCGCGCGCGGGTGGACGCCGCCTTCGCGGCCTGCGAGAGCGCGCGGGAGCATCCGGCACGCAACGCCCTCGACGGGGCCGCGCGCGCCGCGAACTCGGCGGCGGCGAAGGTCAAGTCGCGCAGCGGCCGCAAGATCATTCCGTCCGCGGTCGCGACCGATCTGCTGGATCAGCTGACGCCGCTCACGAACGACATCCGCACGCTGCGCCGCTCGCTCGCCTGCATCTGACGGCGCCGCCGTCCGAGCTTGCCCCGCTCCCGGCCGGGGCCGTATGGTGCGGCGTGGACTGCCCGGGCTGCGGGGTGGAGAACCGAGCCACTGCACGCTTCCGCCGAGCGTGTGGAGCCGGCCTGCCGCGCGCCTGCCCCTCGTGCGGCGCCGGCGTTCCCGGCGACAGCGCCTTCTGCGATGCCTGCGGGCACGACCTCGGCGCGGGGCCCCTGAGCGGGCAAGCGCCCGCCGCCTACACGACCGCCCAGGGCGGCGACGCCGGCGTCGAGCCCAGCCACCCATGAAGTGGACGTCCTGGGTCTCGCTGGCCGGGCTCACGGCCATCATCGGCTTCGTCGTCTACTCGAGCTTCCAGGTGGGTGGCGTGCGATGCGAGGTGTGCATCACGTTCGAAGGACAGGAGGCGTGCCGCTCGGTCGACGGGAACAGCGAGGGAGAGGCCCGGCAGGCGGCGGTCAACAACACCTGCGCGCAGCTCGCCTCGGGCGTCACGCGTACGATGGCGTGCGAGCGCACGACGCCCAGCCGGGAGCACTGCGAGCCGAAGTAGGCTCAGGGAAGTCGAAAGGTAGCGCGGATCGCGTCGCGGGTGGTCTCGGCCTCGCCGACGAGTGCCTGCTGCAGCGTCGCCTCGAGGCCCTTCGCATTGCGGGCGAGGTCGACGACGCGGCTCGCGCAACGCAGCCCACGGCGCGCCAGACGCTTCTGTCGCCGCGACCCGGCCGGCGCGCCTGCCGCGGCCGTGACGCGATCCTCGCTGCAGCCGATGCGCGCGCCGAGCTTCTTCGCCAGCGCGGCCGACGACGCTGGCACGCGACCAACCAGCGCGCGGAGCCGGTCGAAGTGGCAGGTGGTGGCGAGAATGCCGGGCGGCGGCGTATTGGTGCAGCCGGATTCGGGCTCACAAACGTCGACGGTGCACGCGTCGCCGTCGTCGCACGAGATCGCCCCTCCCGGATCGCACTCCCCCGCGCGGCAGGCGCTGCCCGGATGACAGGCGTCGTTCGTGGTGCACGGCGTGCCCGGATCGAGGTCCTCGTGCAGGCAGCCGGAGGCCGGATCGCAGAAATCGAAGGTGCACTCCTTGCCGTCGTCGCAGTCCACGAGCTTGCCGGTACAGCCCCCATCGAACCCCGTGCAGTGATCGCCGGTCGTGCAGGCGTCGCCGTCGTCGCACGACGTGAGCTCGTCCGCAGGCCGGCAACCGACGAGGGGGTCGCACGTGCCGGTGAGGCACTGCCCCACGCATGGGTTCGGCCCGCCCGACTCGCACGCGAGGTCGCTTCCGGTGCAATGGTCGCCGGCCGTGCACGGATCGCCGTCCTCGCAGGGTGTGTCGGCCGGCGCGGGCATGCAGCCCGTCAGCGGATCGCACGCAGCGAGCACGCATTGGCCCCCGCAGGGGATTGCGGGGCCATTCTTGCACATGCCGTCGAGCCCGCAGACGTCGCCGTCCGAGCACACGCTGTCGTCGTCGCAGGGAGCGCCGACGGGCCGGTCGGCGCAGCCGTCCGGATCGCAGATCATGACGGGATTGCTCGTCGCGCTGCCGCGCGCGACCGTGAACACGGCCTGCGCGAAGCAGTCGACCGGCATCTTGAAGACGAGCATGCCGGGCGTGACCTGATGGACCTCGGCCGCCAGCGCCTGCCCGCCGATCGTGACCGTCACGCGATTGCCCTCGACCGCGGCGGCGTTGGTCGTCGCGACGGCGGAGTTCTCGGCGCTGCACGCATCGGCAGGGAGCCCGTTCGGCTGGCAGGCGGCGCCGTCGACGGCGTTGAACGGCCCGCCGTAGACGCGCACGAGCTGCCCGGCGTACGGACGCGGGGGCGTGATCGCCGTCACGACCGGCGTCGGGCCGTGTCGCGGGCTCGGCGGCGCGCCGAGATCGACGCCCGCCGCGCCCGGTCCGAGGCGGACGTCGAGCATCTGGGCCTGGTCGACGTAGCAGGCGTTCGGATCCATCGGATCGGGCGCCGGCGTGTCGCAGTGCTCCCATTGATTGCCCGCCGCGGCGATCGGGCCGGCGGTGAGCGCGCTGCTGAAGTTGATGCCGCCCGGCGGGAGGCCCATGGGATTGGCGTTGAGCGCGAGCGCGTTGCGACCGGCGGTGCCGGCGCTCGTCCCGAAGTCGACGCTCGGCTCCTGGCAGCCCGGATCGGTGCACGCTGCGAGCGCCGCCCCGACGCCCCTCGCAGCTCCGCCACCCGGGATGCATCCCGACGTGCACTCCCCGTCTTCCCGGCAGAACGCGCCGGGGGAGTTGAAGCACGCACCCGGCGCGTAGTTGCACGTGAAGCCGGCGCCCCGAACGCTCGCCGTCGGATGGACGTTCGGCAGCGTCGTCTCGACCCGGATGCCGGCCTGGTAGTTGTTGGCGACGACGTCGCCGACCAGGACGGCAGCGCCGTTGTTCACGACCGAGATGCCACGGTTGCCGTTGAAGCGGACGACGTTGCCGCGCGTGGTGAGCGCGTTCGCAGCCCCCACCGTCTCGGGCACGCCGACGAAGAGGCCGTTCTGTGCCGCGCCGCCGACGTTGTGCTGCACCACGTTCTCGATCGCCGTGACGGTGCCGCCGAGCGTCGCCTGGATGCCGCCGTTGGCGTTGTCGTGGATGCAGCTCCGCTCGACGTGCGCCATGCCGCCGCCGACGACCTTGATGCCCTTGTCCTCGGCGCCGGTGATCTCGCCCCCGGTGATCACGTTCTCCGGGTCGGGCAGACCGTCGGGGGCTCCGGCGTTGGCTTCGACGCTGATCGCGTCGCCGAGGGTCGGACCCACCACCGTGCACTCCTCGAGCCGGTTGCGACGGGCACCCAGTCCGGAGATGGCGATGGTGTCGATCGCCGTCACGGGGCTCTGCTTCTGGCTACCGCGCAGCACGAGGCCGCGCAGCACGTTGTCGCTCCCGTAGATGCGAAGAAGCGAGCGGGTACACGTACCGGCATCGACGACGACAGCGCCCGGCAGCGCGTCGTTGTCGAGCGCGTCGACCGTCACGTCCGACCCCTCCAGGCAGTAGCCCGTAGCGCGGTGGTCGGGAGTGCAGATCGCGTCGTCCTGCGTGAGGCACGCCGGCTTCACGGCGATCGTCTGCGGCGACCCGGCTCCGGGGAACGTGTTCCGATCGAAGCGGACGAGCGCCGGGCGACCGCTCGACGCGGTGTAGGCCTGCGCGGCATCGAGCTGCGCGAACAGGCTCGCGTCGGTCGCCTGCGTCACGACGAAGCTCCGCCCGAAGATCGTCCACTCGACGACGTTCGACACGAGCGAGCCCGGACCGCCCAGGATGACACCGCGCTGCGCCTGCACCTGGAAGGCCGAGCCCGCGACCTGGGCGGTCACGCGGTGGATCCAGAGGCCCGGCGCGAGCCCCGGCACGCGCCCGCACTTCACGATCCCCGGCCCGTCGCACACGATCGTGGTCGAGTACGAGGTCGCGAAGCCGGTCGTCCCGTTGTCGCAGGCGCCGCTGGTCGCGACGCGCTCGCCCGAGACCGTGAGCATGACCGAACCGTCGGCGCTCCGGTTGTCGGAGACGACGGCGAGCGTCGCGGGCACCGTGCACGGCACGGTCGCGCCGGCCGGCGCCGCGTGCACGGCGGCGGCCAGCACCGAGGCGACGACCCAGAAAACGCGCCGTGCTTCCACGCGCCTCTACCATACCGACGTTCGCGCCCGGCGTGAAAGCTCCGGATTGCGCGTCCGGCACCGCAGGTGCGAAGGTTGCTGTGTCGATGATCACCCTCGAGGCCTTCGATCGGCAGGAGGCGACCTTCGCGCGCGCCTTCGCCGCAGGCGACGTCGAGCAGGCGCGCATGCTCTACTGCCCGGAGGTCGTATACCTGAGCCCGACGGTGCGCCTCTTCGATTGGCCCCGCCGCATCGAGGGCGTCGATCGGACGCTCGAGTTCATCGCCCTCACGATCGCGCGCTGCCGGGACATCGACTACCGGTGCGTCGAGCGCGCCCTCGTCGCGGAGTCGGGCGCGACCTTCGCGCGCATCCAGTTCGACTGGACCCTCGACGCCCGGCGTCTCCGATCGACCTACGTCGTCGTCTATCGGTACCGGGACGACCGCATCCGCCAGCAGGAGCTGTACTACGACCCGAGCGCACCGCCCGACGTCGTCGGCTGACCCGGTGGCGCAACGCCGGCAGCCTCGCTAGGAAGGGCGCCGATGGCCGACCGCACGGACGCTGCGACCACTCCCCCGACGCCCGGACCCGACTTCATCCGCCAGATCGTCGCCGAGGACGCCCGCACGGGAAAGCACGGCGGGCGCGTGGTGACGCGGTTTCCGCCCGAGCCGAACGGCTACCTGCACATCGGGCACGCGAAGGCGATCGGCATCGACTTCGGCATCGCGCTCGAGAACCAGGGCGTCTGCCACCTGCGTTTCGACGACACGAATCCGACCAAAGAGGACGTCGAATACGTCGACGCGATCATGGAGGACGTCCGCTGGCTCGGGTTCGACTGGGGCGACAAGCTCTTCTACGCCTCGGACTACTTCGAGCGCCTCTACCGGTACGCGGAGCAGCTGATCCGCGACGGCAAGGCGTACGTCGACAGCCTCACCGCGGACGAGATCCGCCAGCTGCGCGGCACGCTCACGGAGCCGGGCCGGAACAGCCCCTACCGGGATCGTCCGATCGACGAGAGCCTCGACCTCTTCCGCCGCATGCGTGCCGGGGAGTTTCCGGACGGGAAGCTCGTCCTGCGCGCCAAGATCGACATGGCGTCGCCGAACCTGAACATGCGCGACCCCGTCCTCTACCGCATCCGCCACGCCGAGCATCATCGCACCGGCGACACGTGGTGCATCTATCCCATGTACGACTACGCGCACCCGCTCTCGGACGCGATCGAGTTCGTCACGCACTCGATCTGCACGCTCGAGTTCGAGGATCACCGGCCGCTGTACGACTGGCTGATCGAGAACTGCCGTACCGAGGCGAAGCCTCAGCAGATCGAGTTCGCGCGCGGGAACCTCACCTACACCGTCATGAGCAAGCGGAAGCTCCTGACGCTGGTCGACGAAGGGCACGTCGCCGGCTGGGACGACCCGCGCATGCCGACGCTGTCCGGCTTCCGCCGCCGCGGCGTGCCGCCCGAGACCATCCGCGCCTTCTGGGAGCGCATGGGCGTCTCCAAGCGCAACAGCACGATCGACGTCGCGATGCTCGAGCACGCGATCCGCGAGGATCTGAACCGCTCCGCGCCGCGCGTGATGGCCGTGCTGCGACCCCTGCGGCTCGTGATCGAGAATTTTCCCGAGGACCGCGTCGAGGATCTCGAGGCCGTCAACAACCCCGAAGATCCCGCCATGGGGACGCGCACCGTTCCCTTCTCGCGCGTCCTCTACATCGAGCGCGAGGACTTCCAGGAAATCCCGCCGCCCAAGTATTTCCGCCTCTCGCCCGGCAAGGAGGTCCGCCTGCGCTGGGCGTACATCGTGAAGTGTACGGGCGTGGTGAAGGACGACCGCGGCGAGATCGCCGAGGTGCGCTGCACCTGCGATCCGGCGAGCCGCGGCGGCACCCCGGCCGACGGCCGCAAGGTGAAGGCGACCATCCACTGGGTATCGGCCGCGCACGCCATCGAGTCCGAGGTCCGCCTCTACGATCGGCTGTTCAACGTCGAAGACCCGAGCGGCGACGACTGGCTCTCGCACCTGAACCCGGCGTCGCTCGAGCGTCTCACGGCGAAGCTCGAGCCGAGCCTCGCCCGCGCAGTGGCCGCCAGCCGATGGCAGTTCGAGCGCATGGGCTACTTCTGTGCCGACCCCGTCGACTCGCGCCCGGGCGCACCCGTGTTCAACCGCACGGTCACGCTGCGCGACACCTGGGCCAAGATCGCCCAGCGCCAGACGGGCTAGGAAACCGCCGCCGAGGGCTCGACGGGTCCGGCCGACCGGATGCCGAGGAAGAGGTACGTTCCGGTCACCCAGAGCGACACCGGCCACTCGACGCGCATGTCGCCCAGGAGCCCGACGACTGACATCCACCACAGGAGCGTCGCCGGCGTCAGCGCAAAGCACGTGACGTTCAGCAGGGCGGGATACGACAGACGCGTCCCGAGCACGGCGTTCATGACGACGGCGAGGACGCTGTAGACGAGACCCGCGATCAGCTTCCAGGTGAAAGCGAGCACGAACACCGCCGGCACGACCATCCAGGCGAGCCAGCGCAGCTCCCGGAAGAGGATGCGGGCTCGCCGCCCGTCGATCGTGACGTCCGACCAGTTGCGGCGCGCCTCGTCCGTCTGCGGGACGACGTCCCAGGCGCGGTGCTCGGGGGTGGTCCCATCGATGCGCGAGAGCACGATCTGGCTGCGCGTGATGGTCACCAACGCCGGCTCGCTCGTATCCGGCAGGTCCGCAGTCGTGTCGATGCGCAGGAGCCGCCCGTAGGTCGGGTGCTCGATCACGACGGGCGTCGCGTCTGCGACCCGGGGGCCGTCGACCGTGAACGTGATGGCCGGGAGCCGATCGGCGACCCACTCGGCGAGGTCGTCGAGCGCGGGGTACCAGCGCCACTCGAGCATGAGCCCGGCTCCCACCGCGGTGAGGAACGCCAGGTACGCGAGATACGCGAAGCCACGCACCACCGACGCGCGCGCCGCTCGCGCGTAGAAGCCCGGCTCGAAGAGCGCGAGCACGGGAGCGAGAAGCACCCACACGGCGGCCCCCATCGCGCGAAGCCGTGGTGCGGTCAAGCGACGGCGCCCTTCGGCGTCGCGCACGGCGAACGCTGCGAGCAGCGCCCCGCTGCTCGCGACCGCTGCCAGATCTGACCCTTGTGCATGCGCACGACGTGCAGTGATGCACGCTTTCGGGGCCGGTCCATGACGTCTGCGCGGAGCGCGGGTGCGCGCCCAGCAGCCGTGCGCTCTGCTCGACGCGCGTCACGGAAACACGTGAGAGCGGAGCTGGCGAACCGGGATGGCCGTCGCCGGCCCCGCACGGCGCTCGCGGACGCGAATGCTTCGCGTTCCGTCGACGACGCTCGTGTTTCCCGCGCGTTGGCGCGACCGCAAGGCGTCGTCGCATGCAGATCGAGACGGGAGTGAAATTTGTGTCGCTCGCGGCGAAGGCGTGACGGCACGCGCCTTGTTACGCACTTCCGCCGTGACGAGCACTGGTGTGACCGCCGATCGATCGAGCGAGAGGGGCTTCATGCGTACACTCCGAGGACGGACCTGGATCACGGCCGCCGCCATCGTGGCGTGCTTCGCTCTCGCACAGGCGCCGAGCACGGCGTCGGCGAAGGCGAAGGGAAAGCGCGGCGGCAAGCGCTGGTCGAACACGTGCTCCAACCCGACGACCTCGCTCCAGATCCGGAAGTCGGTGAGCCCGGCTACCGCGCCGATCGGCGTCCAGACGCTCGTCACGTACACGATCGACGTCGCCAACACGAAGAAGCGGGCGACCAGCGTCGTCATCGAGGACATCGCCCTCCCGTCGTTCATGAGCAGCATCGGCGTGACGGTGACGACCGACGACGCCTCCTGCGGCGGCTACTCGATCATCTCGACGAACCCCCTCCTGGTGAAGCTCCCGAGCCTCGGCGCCGGCAAGAAGGTGACGGTGAAGATCACCGCCAAGGCGCGCCCTGTCTGCGGCTCGAAGGACTTCACGAACACCGCCAGCGCCCGGGCGTCGAATGCGAACCAGCAGTCGGCGACGGCATTCCTCGACGTGACCGGCGGCGACGGCCCCGAGACCTGCGACGGCATCGACAACGACTGCGACGGCAAGGTCGACGAGGGGTCGGACCTCTGCAACGACGGGCACGCCTGCACGATCGACGCCTGCAACGGCGCGCAGGGCTGCTCGCACACGACCATCCCCGGCTGCCAGGAGTGCGGGAGCGACGCCGACTGCCACGACGGCAACGCCTGCACGCTCGACGAGTGCCACGCCGGCGTCTGCACCCACTCCGCGAAGCCGAGCTGCACGCCTTGCATCGCCGCGTCCGACTGCAACGACGGTCGCGTCTGCACCACCGATCAGTGCAACAACGGCGTCTGCGCGAACACGCCGATTCCCGGCTGCACCGAATGCCGGTCGGCGGCCGACTGCAACGACGGCCACGCGTGCACGTCGGATCAGTGCAACAACGGCGTCTGCGCCAACCCTGCGATCCCGAACTGCACCGAGTGCGCCACCCCGGCTGACTGCAACGACGGCCACGCCTGCACCACCGACGAGTGCAACGCCGGCGTCTGCGCCAACCCCGCGATCCCGAACTGCACCGAGTGTACGACTGCCGAGCAGTGTCACGACGGTCACGCCTGCACCGCCGACCTCTGCAGCGACGGCGTCTGCGCCAATCCCGCCATCCCGAGCTGCGAGGAGTGCGCGACCCCGGAGACCTGCACCGACGACGGCAACCCCTGCACCACGCCGACCTGCGAGGGCAGCGTCTGCGGCGCCTTCACCATTCCGAACTGCACGCCATGCACCACGCCGGCCGACTGCAACGACAACAACGCCTGCACCACCGACCAGTGCAACGCGGGGGTCTGCGCGAACCCTGCCATCCCCAACTGCACCACCTGCACGACCCCGGCCGACTGCAACGACGGTCACGCCTGCACCACCGACGAGTGCAACGC
>DATJZY010000011.1 GCA_035577985.1 Candidatus Eisenbacteria bacterium | reverse complement strand
CCGCTCCATCGGTTTCTGATCTACGACAACGACGCGATCTTCTGTTCCGCGATCACGCAGGCGATCGAGAGCCTCGGTCTCCATCCCCGGCGCACGACACTCGAGAGTCCCTGGCAGAACGGGACTGCGGAGCGGTTTGTCGGCACCGTGCGCCGCGAGCTCCTTGATCATGTGGTCATCCTCGGTGAAGACCACCTGCGACGATTGCTGCGGGAATATGTCGAGTACTACAACACCGATCGCGTCCACACCTCGATCGCCGACGCGCCGGAAGGCCGAGTCTGCGAATCGAAGCCTTCGCTCGGCTCGGAACAATCGGTTACCGCGCGTGGGCGGTCTTCATGGCCGATATGCATGGCGTGAGGCCGCCTGAGTGTGCGGGCGAATTTTGAGAACACACAACGGCCGCTCGCCCTGCAGCTCAGCCCACCATTTGAAATGGAGATACAAGTCGCTCGCGCCGCACGTATGCTCGGGGGCTACTTCACAGCACTCTTCCGGGAACTTCGAGAGCCGCGTCGACGAGCAATACTCCTGTGGGCGACACTCGCGAAGGGCGGCTAGGAGCTTCAAACGGGCAGCGAAGAACCCCGTCGATATCGATGCTGAACCTCGCTGGGCTGATCGATCAGAAGGCCACATACGAAGTCCCCGCGACGAGGGCTCTCCATCAATGGCAATAGGCTCGACCGATCTCGCGAACCTGCGTGAGCGCTTTCAAGCGCTCCTCTCGGTCGCCGAATCGATCACCTCATGCCGGGAGCCGGAAGATCTCTTCGCCCGGCTGGCGGGCGAGCTGCAGCGCGTCGTGCCCTTCGACTTCGTCGGCCTAATGCTCTACGACCCGGAGCGCGATGCCGTGCAGCCCGCGGTCTTGGAGACCGGGAGGACGCCGCTCGTGCCGCGACCCGAGGTGGTGGCGGCAGACTCGCCGACTCGCTTCGTGATCCTCTCCCAGCAGCCGCTCATCATCCCGGACGTCGCGGCCGAGACCCGATGGCCCGAGGCGATCATGGCGATCCGGCAGCAAGGCACGAAGAGCTTCTGCGTGCTCCCACTGACGACGGCGCGAAAGCGGCTCGGTTCGCTCGCATTTGGGCGTCGCGAGCAAGCGACCTACACGGAAGCCGAGGTCGAGTTCATGGGCGAGGTCGCGAAGCTCGTCGCGGTTGCAGTCGAGAACGCCACGGCGTTTCGCGAGATCGCGCAGCTCAAGGACAAGCTCGCAGCAGAGCGCCTGTACCTCGAGAGTGAGATCAAGACCGAGCACCCGTTCGAGGAGATCGTCGGAGACAGCCCGGCGCTGCGCGGCGCGCTCCAACAGGTCGAGGTGGTCGCGGCGACGGACTCGACCGTGCTCCTCCTCGGCGAAACCGGCACCGGCAAGGAGCTGCTCGCACGCGCCATCCACGATCGCAGCAGCCGTCGCGAGCGCACGTTCGTGAAGATCAACTGCGCCGCCATTCCGTCGGGTCTTCTCGAGAGCGAGCTGTTCGGGCACGAGAAGGGCGCGTTCACCGGCGCCATCGCGCAGAGGATCGGCCGCTTCGAGGTCGCCGACCGCGGGACGCTCTTTCTCGACGAGGTCGGCGAGATCCCGCTCGAGCTGCAGCCGAAGCTGTTGCGTGTCTTGCAAGAGAAGGAGTTCGAGCGCATCGGCAGCGCGAAGACGATCAGGGTGGACGTCCGCCTGATCGCCGCCACGAACCGGGATCTCCACCGGATGGTGGAGGAGCACCGCTTTCGGGATGACCTCTATTACCGTTTGAACGTCTTTCCGATCCGCGTGCCGGCGCTGCGCGAGCGGTCGGAGGACATCCCCGCGCTCGTCCGGTACTTCGTGCAGCGGCTGGCGCGCCCGATGAATCGGCAGGTGGAGGTCATCTCCGCCGAGACGCTCGAAGCGCTGCGCCGATACCCGTGGCCGGGCAATGTTCGCGAGCTCGCCAACCTCGTCGAGCGCGCGCTGATCCTTTCACGCGGCCGGATCCTCGAAGTGCCGCTCGACGCGCTCGGCCCCCGACGTCCTCCCGCCACCGCGGCGGAGAACGGCGACGAGGTGCTGGTGAGCGCCGAACGCGCCCACATCCTGCGCGCGTTGGAAGAGGCGAACTGGATGCTCGGCGGTCCCAAGGGCGCGGCGGCTCGCTTGGGAATGAAGCGCACGACGCTGCAGTACCGCATGAAGCGACTCGGAATCGAACGCGCCCGCTGAGCGTGCCGGGATTCGGCGAATGTGCCGGATCTCCCGGCGCTGGTCTCGGCACCGGGGAGGTGCGGCGCTTTCTCCTTCTCCGGTTCGCGTCGCTGCGCATGGCACGTGCCTTGCGACGCAGAGGCGTGTGCTCCGCATCACTACCTATCAGGAACGCGACACGGCGGCCTCGGTGGATGCCCTGCGCCGCGGATCGCGGGAGGGCATCGAGTGAGCAGGAATCCCGTGAAGACGAGGCGTGCCGCGGCTGATCCGAAGCGACCGGGCGCAGAGTGCAAGGCAGACCCGGGAGTCTTCTACCCCGCAGTGGACGCGAGGCGCTGCGAGGGCAAGGGGGACTGTGTCGCAGTCTGCCCGTACGATGTCTTCGAAGTCGGCCCCATGGACGACGAGACGTTCGACGCGATGCCTCTCCTGGTGAAGCTCAAGCTCTGGGCGCACGGCAGAAGGACTGCTTATACGCCGAACGCCGATGCGTGTCGGGGCTGCGGCCTCTGCGTGGTGGCGTGCCCGGAGCAAGCGATATGGCTGGTCGGGCCCCTTGTCAGACGTGAGTAATGGCTTCGCGGTCGTCGCGCGATCACCATTGGATGGAGTCATCACCATGGCAATTGAATTCTCCCCGGTCGACCCACGAGCTGGGCGAGCGAGCCTCGCCCGTCGCGCGTTCATCGAGGTTCGGCGTCTCGGGACCGTTATGCGGCGGCTGACCGACGACAAGATGGCGCACTACCGGAAGCCGTTCGCGCATGCGCGGGAGAGGACCGCGTCCGTGAGCTCGTCCGCATGTCGCCCCCAGACGGAGGTCACCGTGAAGGGCCTGCACACGCTGCAGGAGGATACCCACGACGAGATCGGTGCAGCGATCGCGGACTTGGTCCGGCGGCTGAGAGGTTCCGTCCGCTCGTAGCGGATGGCGCTAGCAACGAACGAAGCCAGAAAGGCGGATTCGATGATGGGCGTAGCGAGGCTGTCATACCTGGGCCTGAACGCGAGCGACCTTGGCGCATGGAAGAAATTCGGCACCGAGGTTCTCGGATTCGAGATCGGCACCGATAGCCAGGATCGGCTCCTCTACCTGCGCGGGGACGAGCGACACCATCGACTCACCATTCATGCGGGAGACGAGGACGATGTCTCCTACGTGGGATGGGAGCTCGCGAGTCATGAGGTTTTGGAAGCGGCGGCGGGCGTGTTGGAGAGTCAGGGCGTCCAGGTGCAAGCGGGAATGCCCGACGAGCTGGCCGAGCGGCGCGTGCTGGAGTTCGTCTATTTCACGTGCCCCTACACCGGCGTGCGGATGGAGCTCACCGTCGGCAACGAGACGCTGCTCTACCCGCGCTTCACGCCGACGCGTGCGCTGTCCGGCTTCCTGATGGGAGAGCTGGGCCTGGGGCACGTCGTCCTGATCAGCTCGGACGTCCAGGCGGCTGCGCGTTTCTACGTGCGCGCGCTCGGATTCGGGGTCTCCGACTACGTGCTGGCTCCGGACGGCGCTCCGGTGGGAGCCTTCCTCCACTGCAACCCGCGACATCACTCGCTGGCGTTCTTCGGCATGCGGATGTCTCCGCGCAAGATCCAGCACCTCATGATCGAAACGAACTCGCTCGACGACGTCGGGACGAGCTACGACCTGTGCCTCGAGCGGAAGATCACGAAGTCGTCGCTGGGCCGGCATCCCGACGACCGGGGGCTGTCCTTCTACTTTCGCAGTCCCTCCCGGTGGCTCTTCGAATACGGCTGGCAGCTGCGGTCGATCGATCCGGCCAACTGGACAACCGAGCGATACGTGATGGGAGCCGGCAACGGTTGGGGACACGCAGGGCTCTTCAGTCCGGACGAATAGCGCTCCGCGCGGCGGCACCCGCGGAAGGCGTTCGGCAACGCGCCCACGCTCGACGCGCTGGAGATCCAACTCTCGTCGAGTCCAGGACGGCTCGCCGATCAGCTCGAGCCGCAAGCGGCTCGAGAGTCGAACCGCGCCTCGATGGCGACAACCGAGAGGCCAGCGCGAGGAGTGGACCTGCGTGGCCAGCAGGCGGTGTCTCGCACGGAGACGACGCGACGCCACGCGTGCTGAATGGATCCGGCGAACGTGCCGGATCCGGGCACGGAAACCGGCACCGGGGCCACGCGGCGCTTCCCAGCGGCGTGTCGCAAGCGCCCGCGCCCGGCACGCGCCTTGCGATGCCGAGCGGGCATGCTTCGCATCACGAGCCAACGCCAAAGCGACACCGTCGTGCTCCGGCTCGAGGGCCGCCTCCAAGGCCCCTGGGTCGACGAGCTGAGCGAATGCTGGCAGCGGACGCGCGAGGCGAGCAACGACGCTGCCTTCCGGATCGAGCTCGTCGACGTTTGCTTCGTCGATGCGGCCGGCAAAGCGCTGCTTACCCAGATGCATCGCGCGGGCGTCGACATCCTCGCAACCGGCGTTCTCACGACGGCGATCCGCGACGAGATCGTCGCGGGGCACGGCGAAGGAGGCTGACTCGATGAACTTCGTCGCCCTCAAGATGCTGGTCGGCGACCGCGCCAAGTACCTCGGAATCATCATGGGGATCACCTTCGCGTCGCTGCTCATCACCCAGCAGACCGCGATCTTCGTCGGCCTGATGACACGGACGTACGGCGCGATCACGGACCTCGGGCAGCCTGACATCTGGGTGATGGATCCGAAGGTGCAGTTCGTCGACGACATCAAGCCGATGCAGGACACGCAGCTGCTGCGCGTGCGCGGTGTGGAGGGCGTCGAGTGGGCGGTGCCGCTCTACAAGGGCCTGCTGAAGGCGCGCCTCGCGGACGGCAACTTCCAGAGCGTGAACGTCGTCGGGCTCGACGACGCGACCTTGGTTGGCGGACCGCCCGAGATGGTGCAGGGCCAGATCGCCGATCTCCGCCGCGCCGACGGCGTCATCGTCGACCTCGTGGGAGCGACCGACAAGCTCGCGAAGCCGCCCGCACTTCCGGGCGGACCCAAGACATCGCTCGCGATCGGCGACGTGCTGGAGATCAACGACCATCGTGCCATCGTCGTCGGAATCTCGCGGAACACGCGCACCTTCCAGTCCCAGCCCGTCGTCTACACGACCTACCTGCGTGCGCTCACGATCGCTCCGCCGGAGCGCCGGCTCCTGTCGTTCGTCCTCGTGAAGGCGAAGCCCGGCCAGGATCTCGACGAGCTCTGTGCGCGGATTCAGCGCACGACAGGGCTCTCTGCCTACACGAGCGACGGCTTCAAGCAGCTCACCGTCAACTACTTCCTCCGATACACGGGCATTCCCATCAACTTCGGGATCGCTGTGGTGCTCGGCTTCATCGTCGGAACCGCCGTAGCCGGGCAAACCTTCTACAACTTCACCCTCGAGAGCATCCGGCAGTTCGGCGCGCTGAAGGCGATGGGGGCGGGGAACGGAACCCTGCTGCGCATGATCCTGCTCCAGGCCGTTGTCGTTGGATCCATCGGCTACGGGCTCGGCGTCGGCGCGGCCTCGGCAATGGGCTTTGCCGCCCGCAACAGCGAGCTCGCGTTCCGCATGCCGTGGCAGCTCCTCTTGGTGAGCGCCGGCGCGGTGGCGCTCATCTGCATGCTCGCGGCGCTGCTCAGCATCTGGAAGGTCATGCGGCTCGAGCCCGCGATCGTCTTCAAGGGGTAGGACATGGAAGCAGCACTTCAGGACGTGGCCGTTCGATGCCGGGGAGTCACCAAGACGTACGGATCCGGCGAGGCGCAGGTGACGGCATTGCGTGGCGTCGATCTCGACGTGCGTCGCGGCGAGCTCCTGATGCTCGTCGGGCCCTC
>DATJZY010000010.1 GCA_035577985.1 Candidatus Eisenbacteria bacterium | reverse complement strand
ATCGATCCCGTTGCGCTCGCGCAGCGCGCTCAGGCACTGCGACAGCAGATGCTGGGGGTGGATCCCCGAGAGCGCCCCGCCGGCCCGGCCGCGCCCCCGCGGCGTGCGCACCGCATCGATGATCAGGGCTTCGGGCATCGTGCACCTCGGCTGCGTCGAAGCACCGTGTACCTCGGCTGCGTCGAGAGTTGGTGGTTCACCCGGCTGTGGGTCGCCTGAACGGGTTTCCGCCTCATCTTACTCCGCTCGCCTGCGGCTCGCTGCGCGCGGACCGCTTGCGCGCTCCGCTTGCCAGGAGCCCGGCCAGAGAGCCCCGAGGTAGGGCAGAGCCCGTGCTTCGGAACGCCTCGGGAACGCTCGGAGAAGCGAGTCCAGGAGACCTGCGCCCCGCAGGCTCCCCAAGGACCGTCTCCGAAGGTCGGACCCCTCAGGGCCCCGAAGCAACGGCTCGGATCGTCCCTGCAAGCGGAGCGCGACAGCGCTCCGCGCGCAGCGAGCCGCAGGCGAGCGGAGTCAAATCGGGAAGTCTCCACATCAAAGCCCCGGGCCCCGCGCGGGCGACCGCAGCCGAGCAGAGCCCATCCACCAACACCAACGAGCTTCGACGACCACGCCGACCGGTCACGCGAGGTGGATCGGGTAGACCGCGTCGAGCAACAGACCGATCGCGAACAGGCCCCCCGCCCGGCGCGTCACCAGGAACGACCACGAGACGTACCACAGCGGCCACAGCGGGTATCCGGGAGGCGCGGCGGTGGGGGGAGGCTGGGCGTAGACGCGGAGCACCTGCGCGAGCCGCGGCAGGGCGAGCAGCGAGAGCAGCGTCCAGACGCCGAGCGTCCCGACGAGCACCAGGCAGACGACGAAGACGAAGAATCCGACGAGCAGCTCCTGGGTGAGGAAGGTCGCGCGCTCGCGGCCCAGCAGCACCGGCAGCGTGTGGATCCCCTTCGCCGCGTCCGCGTCGAGCTTGTCGATGTGCTTGCCCATCAAGACGGCCGAGACCAGCATCGCGTACGGGAAGCTCGCGACGATCACCCAGGGCGCGAACTGGCCCGTCGTGACGAAGTAGGTGCCGCCGATCATCAGCGGCCCCCAGACGACGAAGACACCCGGCTCGCCGAGACCGCGGTGCTTGAGCTGGAGCGGGGGCGCGACGTAGAAGACGCTGACGAAGATTCCGAGCAGGGCGAAGAGCGCCGCGAGCCAGCCGCGCTGCTCCGTCAGGTAGAGCAGGATCCCGAGGTCCAGCAGGTTGACGACGGCGATCGCGAGCAGCAGCCCCGACTTCGACACCAGTCCCGAGAGCACCGGGTGCGGCGCGTACTGCGTGCGCACGTAGGAGTCGGTGTCGACGCCCGTCTCGAGGTCGAAGTAGTCGTTGATCATGTTGTTCGCGGCGTGTGCGAGCACGAGGCCGACGAGGCAGAGCACGAAGTAGCCCCAGTGCGCCGTGGGCGCGCGCGCGGCGAAGAGCCCGCCGATCGCCGCGGAGAGCACCGTCATCGGGAACACGCTCGCGCGCGTGATCAGGAGCCAGCGCGAGACGCCGTCCATCGCGCGGTCCGCGGCGAGGTTCTGCGTGCGCAGGATCTCGGCCCAGTTCTGCACCGCGGAGGCCATGCGGACCAATCTAGCCCGGCCGAGGTACGGCGGCGAGCGCGTCGGCGCCGTTGCACTCGCAGCGCAACGCGTGTACGTCTGCGCGACGCTATTTCTCCACCGCCGACTCCAGGTTCGCGAGCCCGGTCTCGAAGTCCTTCCCGACCATGCTGTCCATGCTGATGAAGACGCCGATCAGCTTCGTCATGTACGTGCTCGGGCCACGCATGGACCAGGTGAGGCTCGTCGCGTCGCCCCGCGGCTCCACCGTGAACTCCGCGACGTTGTGCGCTTCGAAGGGCGAGATGAAGTCGAGCTGGATGGTGGTCTGGGAGGGCGAGACCTCGATGATCTCCATCCGTCCACTGCCGATGTCCTTGTTCCCGTCCCACTCGTAGATCGCGCCCTTGCCGGCCGGGGCGCCGCTGAGGGTCCGCTTCATGGCCGGATCGCGGTGCTCGTAGGGCGACCACGACCAGCGGCGGAAGTCGTTGATGAAGGCGAAGATCTTCTCGGGCGGCGCCTTGATGGTGGTGCTGCGGACGATGCGGAACGAATTGGGCCTGGTGGCCGCGAGCACCAGCACGGCCGCGACCAGGACGAGCGCCAGGATGGCGATTGTCTTGAGCATTCGACCTCCTTCAGCATCTGGACGAACGACGCCGGGCGGGATCGACAATCGCGCGGGGGGCGTCAGCCCTCGTAGCAGGGAGCCACCTCCCGAACTTCGATCGTGGCCCATTCGAGCGCCGGGCACTCGCTGGCGATCGCAACCGCCTCTTCCTTGGTCTTGCAATCGAGCAGGAAGAAGCCGCCCACCATCTCCTTCGACTCCGCGAACGGACCGTCGACGAGCTTGCGCTTGCCGCCGCGGAGCGAAACCCGCACGCCGTCGACGTCGGACCGCAGGGACTCGCTCAGTCGCAAGAGGCCACGCGCCTTGAGGCCCTCCCCGAACTGGACCATGCGGTCGTAGAGCTGGCGCCCTTCGGCGATCGCACGGCGGCGCCGCATCTCGGGTTCTTCGATGACGAGCAGCATGTACGCCATGGATTTCCTCCGGCGGTCCGTGTAGCCGTGGCCGCGTGCTGCGGGAAGGGGGGCGGAATGTTTCGGCCGCACGACCGTCCGTTCACTTCGAGTGATCTCCTTCGTCGTGCCGGCCTTCAACGAGGCGCTGTTCGCCGCCGAGGAAGCCGCGATGAGCCGCGCGCTCCACCGGGCGGGGCGGTTCGTCGTGCTGCGCGAATCGGTCACGACGTCCGGGCGGCGGCTGCGCACGTATTCCGGGCGCGAGCTCTTCGGGATCCTCTTCCGGCTGCTCCTCTCCGGCGAGGCGGGGTTGCGCAGCCGCGACGGCAAGAACCTCTGGTACGGCGAGCGGCGGCCCGATCCGCAGGAACCGCGATAGCGCGGGAGCGCGCCGCAGGTGCGTAGCCGCGGCGGTGCGTCTTTGCTAAGTCGGCGCGGTGCCCGCGCAGCCCGGTCCAGGTCCCGTCGCCGTCGTGCATCGGATCACGATCGTCACGGCGCTGCTGGGCGCGCTCGCGTATACCGTCTGGGCGATCAGCCAGGGCGAGGTGACCGGCATCGCCGGCGGCGCCGCGGCCACGGCCGTCACGTGGCTCTACCTGCGCAACCTGCGCAGCCGGCTCGATGCGAAGCTCAGGCCCGGTGGAGGCGCGTGAATCGGTTTCCTTTTTCACGGCCTTCTGACAGGGTGGCGCGGATGAGCAGGATGCTTCTCGCGCTCGCGTGCGGCGTCGCGGTGCTGGGGGCCGCACCGGCACGCGCCAAGACCATCAGCATCACGATCGCGCAGAAGACCGAGCTGCGCGGCACGACGCTCGCGTCGACGGTCACGATCGGCAACACGGGCGACGAGGCGGCGAAGTCCGTGGCCCCGACGCTCCGCTTCGCCGACAAGCAGGCGCGCGGCAAGATGCGTCCCGAGCTCCAGCCGAACACGACGTTCGACGAGGAGCTCACGCTCGAAGCCGGCCAGCTCGGCGAAGGCCGGTGGCCCTTCCAGGTGTCGGTCGACTACGCCGACGCCAACCAGTACCCGTTCCAGGCGCTCCTGGTGACGACGCTCGTGCAGGGCAACCCGCCGCCCGCCAAGGTGTCGGTGCCGGAGATCGCGTCGAGCGGGATCGCCGAATCGGGAACGCTCAAGATCCGCTTCAAGAACCTCTCGGCCACCGAGCGTGATTCGAGCTATCGGATCGCCGTGCCCGAGGGCCTCGAAGCATCGCAGCCGACCGGCACCGTCCACCTGGCCGCGTGGGCCGAGGCGACGGAGTCGGTGTCGGTGGTGAACCGCACGGCGCTCGCGGGCAGCCGCTATCCGGTCTTCGTGTCGATCGAGTACGACGATGGTGGCGTGCACCAGGGTGTCGTCGCGCAGGGCATCGTCGACATCGTGGCGCCGAGCGACTTCTGGCAGCGCAATCAGATGACCCTGTTCATCGGGGCCGGGATCCTCGTGGTCCTGTGGCTGGGGCTCGTCGTCCGCAGAGCGACGAGCCGCGCGACTTGATGCGGGATCGGCTGCGCGTCGTGCGCAGCCTCTGCGACGTCGTCGCCGTCGGGGCCGCGCTCTGGCTCATCCGGGACAAGTTCCCGGCCGACGTCATGTTCGCCGACACCGTGACCAACGGCGGCGACATGGGCACGCACTACTACGCCGCCGAGTACATGCGCGACGTGCTGCTGCCGCACGGCGCCGTCACCGGGTGGTGTCCCGGCAACTACTGCGGCTTCCCGCTCTTCCAGTTCTACTTCTTCCTGCCGTTCGTCCTGATCGCGCTCCTCTCGCACCTGATCCCGCTCACCGTCGCGTTCAAGATCGGCACGGTGATGGGCACGTTCCTCCTGCCCGTGTGTGCCTACTTCGCGGTGCGCCTCGCCGCCGCACCGTTCCCGGCGCCCGCGCTGGCGGCGCTCTCGACGCTGCCGTTCCTGTTCATGGAGGCGAACTCCATGTGGGGCGGGAACATCCCGTCGACGCTCGCCGGCGAGTTCGCGTTCTCGCTCGGGTTCGCGCTGGCCGTCCTGTTCATGGGCGTGCTCCGCCGCTCGATCGACCGGCGAAGCGGCTACGCGTGGGCGGGGCTCCTCGTCGCCATCATCGGCATGGCGCACGGGTACACCCTCTTGTGGGCGGGCCTCTTCTCCACCTACGAGCTGGTCACGACGCGCGACTGGTGGCGGCGGGTCGGTGCGCTCACGGCCATCCACGGGCTCGCGATCCTCATCATGGCGTTCTGGCTCTTCCCGCTCCTCGTCTACGCGCCGTGGACGACGTCGTACAGCCACGTGTGGATCATCAAGAGCTGGCGCGAGGTCCTGCCGCCGATCCTGTGGATCCCGGCCGGCATCGCCGTCGCGACGTTGCTCGCGCACGTGGCCCTCGCCGTCTTCGCCGAGAAACCGTTCCCGCGCATCCTCGGCCTCATCTGGTGGGCGACGGGCATCGGCATCCTCTTCTACTACACGGCCAAGGCGTTCCACGTCGTCGACATCCGCTTCTTCCCCTTCTTCCAGCTCGGCCTCTGCCTCGCGGCGGCCGTGGGACTGGGGCTCCTCTTCGCGACGCTGCCGGCGCCGGAGATCTGGCCGATCGTGGGCGCGCTCGTCGTGCCGTTCGTGGTGGGCAAGCAGGTCTCGTTCATCCCCTCGTGGGTCAAGTGGAACTACTCGGGCTTCGAGCGGAAGGCGACGTACCCGACCTTGAAGGGCATCATCGACAAGCTCCGCGGCAACGTCGGCGATCCGCGCGTCGTCTACGAGCACTCGCCCGACCACGAGCAGCTCGGCACGATCCGCGTGTTCGAGAACCTCCCCTACTTCACGGGCCGTTCGACGCTCGAAGGGCTCTACATGCAGGGCTCGCCGACGGCGCCGTTCGTGTTCTTCATCCAGTCCGAGGTCTCGAACGTGATGTCGTGCCCCTTCCCGGACTGGGGCTGCTCGCGCCCGAACCTCGAGCGCGGCGTGGCGCACCTGCGCATGATGAACGTCTCGCAGTACATCGTGAAGTCGAAGCCCATCAAGGAAGCGGCGGCGAAGCACCCGGGCCTGGAGCTCGAGTCGAACGTCGGCGACTACCAGATCTATCGCGTGAAGGAGAATGCGAACCGCTACGCGATCCCGCTCACCACGGCGCCCGTCCTCGTCCGTAGCGACGCGTGGAAGGAGACGTCGTACCAGTGGTTCAAGACGGCGACGCCGGAGGACGTGCTCCCGGTGTTCACGGACAAGGTCGAGCCCGGCGACGAGCAGCTCTTCGCCGCCGTCAGCGAGGGGCTCCCGAAGGATTTCCCGACGAAGCCGCTCGGGCCGCCACCGCCGATCCAGGAGGTGATGGGGAACGATCGCATCACGATCACCGGCTGCACGCCGGGCCATCCGATCCTGGTGCGCATCTCCTATCACCCGCGCTGGCACGCGCTCACGGGCGAGAAGGTCTGGCTCGCGGGCCCGACGTTCATGCTCGTCTTCCCGAAGGGCGATCGCGTCGAGCTCGCGTTCGGCGGTAGCCCGACGGTCTACCTCGGACGCGCCTGCACGGCGTTGGGCTGGCTCCTCTTCGTGCTCGCCGTGCTGCCGACGCGCGGCCTCCTGCGGAGGGCTGGCGAGGGACTCCTCGAGCTCCCCGGGGTGGCCGGCGTCGTGGCGCTCGTGCGCCGCACGGGCGAGTGGCCGCTCCGCACGCGTCGCTTGGTGCTCGCGGGCGGGCTCGCCGTCGGCGCCGTCCTGTTCACCGAGGCCGCGATCGCCGCGCGCTCGCTCGACGCGGACGGCTCGTACAACAAGGGGCTCGCGATCTACAACACGGGCGCCCTCCGCGAGGCCATTCCGTACTTCCAGGCCGCGCAGCGCCTCTCGCCGCTCTCGAACACCGCGATCCACTCAACGTACTTCGAGGGCATCTCGCTCTTCCGCGAGAAGGAGCTGGCGGAGGCCGAGAAGGTGTTCCAGCGTCTCGTCGACCGCTTCCCCGAAGGGCCGTCGTCGCCCGAGGCGCTCTATCACGTGGGGCTGTGCAAGGCGCAGCTCGGCGACATGCCCGGCGCGATCGCCAAGTGGGAGGAGACGCAACAGCGCTTCCCTTCGACACCGTGGGCGAAGTATGCCGGAGAACGTCTCGCCGAGCAGAAGAAATGAGCGCGGGTCCCACCCCCTTCACCGTCGGCATCCCGGTCCTGAACGAGGAGGCCATCCTCGTCCCGAACACCGAGCGCCTCCTCGCCCATCTCGACACGCTCGGCCGTGACTACGAGGTCATCATCGGCTCGAACGGCTCGACCGACTCCACGACGACGCTCGGGGCGGATCTCTCGCGCCGCTTCCCGCGCGTCTCCTTCTTCCACATCCCGGAGAAGGGTGTCGGGCTCGCCTTCAAAGAGTTCGTCCGGCGCGCGCGCCATCCATTCCTGGTCTCGGTCGACATGGACCTCTCGGTCGAGCTCGCGTTCATCGCGACGGCGGTCGACCTCCTCGAGACGCACGACATCGTCGTCGGCTCGAAGAAGATGGGCAACCAGCAGCGCTCGCTCTTCCGCAAGCTCGGCTCCGATTCCTTCCTGCACGCGACGCGCCTGCTGCTCGGGCTCACGTACGACGACTACTCGCTTGCCGCGAAGGGATTCCGGGTCGAGATCCTGCGGCGGTTCATGGATCGCATCAACGTCGGCTCGTCGTACGTGCTCGAGATCTGCTACCTCACGAAGCTCGCCGGCGGACGCATCGTGCAGGTCCCCGTCACCTGCGAGGACTGGCGGCAGTCGAAGTTCAACCTGTGGCACGAGGCCTTCTACAAGTATTCGCACCTCGTGCGGTTGTGGTTGAGGGGACGGCGCGGAACCCGCTGACGGGCGCATGGCGGTCGAGACGGTCGTGACGGCGTCCGCACGCGAGCGACCGTGGCTCCCGTGGCCCGTGCTCTGGCTCGGCGTGTTCGCGATCGGCGTCGCGCTCCGCGTCCTGCTCTTCAGCGGCTACGGCCTGGGCGACGACCCGAACTACTTCTCGGCGTACCACGGCATCTATCAGTCGGGCACGTGGGGCCGGGAGGTCCCGTACGACTTCCGCTTCGCGTTCTGGGTGCCCGTGGTCGGGCTCATGAAGCTCGTCGGCGTGACCGAGTGGGGCTTCGTCGGATTCGTCACGCTGTGCTCGATCCTCAACATGCCGCTCGCCTACGCGCTCGCACGCCAGGAATGGGAGCGCGAGTGGGCGCTGGTCGCGATGGCCACGATCGCGATCCTGCCGCTCGAGGTCTGCTCGAGCACGCTCTTCGTGATCGACATACCGCTCGCGACGTATTGCTACACGGGCTTCTGGCTCTACCGCGTGGCGCGCGACGACGCCCACGGCTCGCGCGTCCGCATGGTCGCGGCCGTCCTCGGCGGCGTGTTCCTGTTCCTCGGCTACTCGGCCAAGCAGTGGGGCGTGCTCGTGGGGTCGCTCTTCGCGCTCGAGGCCGTGCGTCGCGTGCGCGAGACGTGGCGCGTGTCGGCGCTCTGCGCGGGCACGTTCGCCCTGCTCGTCGCGGCCTACTTCACGTGGCAGTGGGTCAGGTTCGGCGACCTCATCTACGACGTGCACCTGGTCCGCAAGGCGGCGTGGTTCCAGCCGCACAGCTGGGAGCTGGTGCTCGACTATTCGAAGATGCTGCTCCTCCCGAGCCAGTACGGCACGTACTTCGGCGGCTGGTATCCGCACGCGCTCGTCGTGCTGGCGCTGCTCTTCGCCGCGCGCGCGGCCTCGGCGGGCAAGTGGCTCCTCTACTTCCTCGTCCAGCTCGCGAGCCTCTCGGCGATGCCGTCGCACCGCGAGAACGGCCAGTGGGTGATGCTGTTCCCGCACATCTTCCGGTACCTCTGCTTCCTCTCGATCCCCCTCTGCCTCGCGCTGACGGCGTACCTGCGCGAGCTCGTGCGGTCGTGGCCGCGGGTGGGGCTCGTGGCGACGGCGGCGCTCGCCGTCTGGACGATCGTGCAGGGGGTGCAGCTCACGTGGCCGACGCGCGACGCGTTCGGCGAGCAGCGGCGAGCCAACGCGCTCATCCTGTCGGCGTTCCCCGACGAGGTGGTGGCGTCCGACTTCGGGTTCTTGAACCGCCTGGCGAGCTTCGCGCCCGACGGGCGCGGCTTCTCGCGCATCCGCGAGCTGCGCCCGGAGGAGCCCGTGGGGCAGGCAGCCGCGCTCGGCACGGTGACCGACGGCGTCGTCGTGACCGGCGGCGGGCGCCTGCCCTGGTACGGCTGCATCCGGTGCGCCACGTCCATCTCGGCCTTCACGCCGCCGCCGACGTGGACGCTCGTCACCATGTACGGCGAGGCCCCGCTCGGGCCCTACCGCAAGGAGCCGCTGCGCATCTGGCGCGTGTCGCCCTCGGTGCTGCGCGCGACCCGGCTGCTCGAGAAGCGACAGGACGAGCCCGGACGCCTGGCGCTCCTGCGGAACCTCGTCGAGGTGAAGGACTTCGCGACCGCGGCGGAGGTCGGACGTCGTCTCGTCGAGCAGGGCCTGCAGCCGCTCGGATCGGTCATGTACCTGACCGGGCTCGCGTGCTCGAAGACGGGCAAGCCACGCTGCGCGGAGAAGTACTACACCGAGGCGCTCGAACAGCCGCTCAGCCCCGAGGAGGCGTGGCAGGCGCTGGTCGCGCTCGCGAAGCCGGGGACGGCGGGGCTCGCGCAGGCGCGACGGGAGGCGGCCGAGCGCTACCGCGCCCGCTTCCCGGGCGCCCGATCGGATTCGGCGCTCGAGGACGTGCTCTCGGGACTGAACGAAGGCGTGGCGCTCTATCAGCACCAGCGTTTCGGGGCGGCGGAAGCGCTCCTTCGCGAGATCCGCGACCGCACCGACGAGGCCGCCGAGCGCCGCCAGCGCGCGCACTACTTCCTCACCCTGGCACTCATCGCCCAGCACAAGACCGCCGAGGGGAGCAAGGAAGCGGAGGCGTACCGGTCGGCGTACGGCGAGGACGCCTTCTGGGCCGAGCTCGCCTATCGCGACGCGATGGCGCGCCTGCCGATCGAGCCGGTGGAGGCGCGCCAAGTCCTGTCGGAGCTCGCGGGCGGCCACGGCGACACGCTGTGGGGCCAGGAGGCCCGCCGGCAGCTCGCGGCGCTCGCCCAGGCCCAGGCGCCTCAGCCGAGCCCGTGAGCTAGGGTCGGCGCAGATGGACCGTACGATCACCGGCTGCACCGACCTCCTCGTCATCATCGCCGATCCGGTCTCGCAGGCGCGATCGCCGGCGCTCGTGAACGCGGCGCTCGCCACTCGCGAACGGGACGCCGTCATGGTGCCCCTGCGCGTGAAGGCGGGCGACTTGGAGCCGGTGCTGGCCGGCCTGCGCGCGATCCACACCTTCAGGGGCGCCCTCGTCAGCATGCCGCACAAGACCGTCCTCGTGGATCTGCTGGACGAGGTGCTGCGCGAGGGACGCCAGGTCGGCGCGTGCAACGTCTTGCGGCGCGAGCCGGACGGGCGGCTCGTCGGCACCATGTTCGACGGCGAGGGCTTCGTCGGCGGGCTGCGTGCGGCCGGCCACCACGTGGGAGGCAAGCGCGTCTTTCTCGCCGGCGCCGGCGGCGCGGCGTCGGGCATCGCGTTCGCCATGGGCAAGCACGGCGCCGCCGCGCTCACGATCCACAATCGCACCGCCGCGAAGGCGACCGCCCTCGCTGCGCGCGTGCGAGCGGCCTGGCCGGCGCTCGCCGTCGCCACGGGGGGCCCCGATCCGTCGGATCACGATCTCGTGGTGAATGCGACGTCGCTCGGCATGCAGCCGGGAGACGCCTTGCCGCTCGACGTGACGCGCCTCACGCCCGGCACGGTTGCGGCCGAGGTCGTGATCCGTCCGGAGCCGACGCCCTTTCTCGCCGAGGCCGCGAAGCGCGGGTGCGCCGTCCACCACGGCGAGCCGATGCTCGCGGCGCAGATCGACCTCGCGATCGACTTCATGCTGCCACCGGCGTGAGCGCCGCGCCGGCTCGGTCGACGAGCGGCTCGCCGCTCACGCCCCCTTCGCGTGCCGGATGTACCGCTGCAGGTCCTCCCGGTCGATCAGCGAGAGGATCTCGATGCGGTTCCCGTCGACCGGGCGATAGATCAAGCGTACGTCGGTGGCGATCCGGATGCGGTAGCAGTCCGGCAGACCCTCGAGCGCGATCGCGCGGAGGCTCGGGTGACGCCAGTCGTCGCACAGCCGGGCGATCTTCTCGAAGGTGCTGCGCACGATGCGGCGGTCCCAACCGCGCAGCGAATCGTAGAACTCGCTGGTGAAGACCGGCATGCTCCACACGGCGCCGGTGGTCGTCTCGACCGGCGCCGACTCGGTCGCCGGCCGTGCCGGACCCGCCTGCTCCAGCGTGCGAACGCGCGCCGCGAGCTCGTCTTCGCGCGCCCGCGCCTCTTCGAGCGCCGCGTCGAGCGAGCGCGCACGACGCTCGGCGGCCTCGAGCTCGTCCGTGAGCCGCGCCACCTCGGCCGCCGTGCCCGACTGTACGCGGCCGCGCAGGGCGTCGCGGTCCCGCGCCAGCTTGTCACGCTCGGCGCCCACCTTCTCGCGCGCCCGCTCGCTCTCGCGCAGGTCCTTGCGTGCGACCGCCACGCTCTGCTCGAGCTCGGCGATGCGCGATCTGAGGTCGTCCACGCGCTGGAGCGCGCGCTCGCGCTGGCTGTCGGCCCGCGCCGCCTCCTTCTCCGCCTTGCGCGCGAGGCGGGTGGTCTCGCGCACGAGCTGGCTCTCGGCCTTCGGCGCGTCGGTGGACGCCTTCGCGCGCTCGTCGGCCTCGTCGAACTCGGCGATGATCGTCTGCACGAGGCGGCTCGCCTGCGCACGGTCCTCGTCCCGCTCGGCGCCGAGCAACGCCCAGGCGAGGTCGCGCGCCGGATCGCGCGAGTCCATGACGAGCGCCGTCACCGCCGCGGCGCCGCCGTCCGCGGCGACGGCGGGGCCGAGCGGCGAGGCGCCGATCTCCCGACGCAGCGCACGGTCCACCTCCGACCACACCTCGGCGTCGTCCGCGTAGTAGTCGACGAGCGTGTCGGCCAGCTCCCACACCGAGAGCGAGTCGATGCGCACGCCCTTCGGCGCCGTGCCGAGGCGGACGACGAGCTTGCGCAGTGCTTCGTCGGAGAGCGACACGACCAAGAACGTCGTGCGTTCGTCTTCGCTGAGCGGGGTGAGGAGCGCCACTGCTACGAGATCGCGCCCGCCTCCTTGAGCGAGGCGAGATCCTCCCACGAGTAGCCGAGTGCCAGGAGCACCTCCTCGGTGTGCTGGCCCATGTCGGGACCTGGCCGCAGCGCCGGCGTCGTCTCGTCGAATTGCACGGGGCTCGCGACGAGCGTGAACTTCGTGCCGTCGCCGACGTCGACCTCGGAGAGGTAGCCGTTCGCGATCACCTGCGCGTCCTGCCCGACTTCCTTGGCGGTCTGCATCGGCGCCCACACGCCCTCGACGTCGTCGAGCTTGCGGCGCCAGTCGTCGAGCGTGCGCGACGCGAAGGTCTTCTCCAGCTCGCGCACGCATTCCTCGCGGTTCTGGAAGCGCGCCATGCCGTTCTCGAAGCGGGGATCCGCGATCATGTCGGGCCGGTCGATGTGGCGGCAGAGATCGGCCCAGAAGCGATCGGGCTGCAGCATGTTGAGGAAGAGCCAGCGCCCGTCCTTCGTCTTGTAGCTGTTGACGATCGGGTTCGGCGCCTGCGTGCGGTCGAAGGCCGGCATCTCCTGGTCGGTGAACCGCGCCAGCACGATGTCGGGCGCGAGGATCCACATCGCCGTTCCGAGCAGCGACACGTCGACGATCGACGGCTCGCCCGTGCGCGCGCGCCGGAAGAGCGCGGCGGCGATGCCACCGGCGGTCGTCATCCCGCCCGCCGAGTCGCCGAACGCAGCGCGCTGCATGGTCGGCGCCGCGGCGTCGGCACGCGTGAGCGCGTGGGCGATGCCGCCGCGCGACCAGAACGACGCCGCGTCGTAGCCGCCCTTCTCGACGTCCGGGCCGCGCACGCCGTGGCCGTGGCCGCGCGCGTAGATGATGTTCGGGTTCACCTTGCGGATGTGCTCGACGTCGATCTCGAGCTTGCGGCGCGCGGCCGGCAGGAAGTTCGTGAGGAACACGTCGGCGTCCTTGCAGAGCCGGTAGAGCACTTCGCGCCCGCGCGGATGCGCGAGATCGAGCCCGACGCTGCGCTTGCCGCGGTTCGACTGCTCCATCATGAAGTTGACCCCGCCGGTGGGTGGGAAGTACCCGGACGTCACCAGCCCGCGCTGCGGATCGCCGGTCACGGGGTGCTCGATCTTGACGACGTCGGCGCCCCAGTCGGCGAGCACCGCGCCCCCGGAGGGTACGAACCACCACTGCGCGACTTCGACTACGCGAACGCCTTCGAGTGCACGAGCCATCGGGTGTGCCTAGCACAGCGCCCTTCGCGCATGCCAGACGGCCGTGCGCGCGACGGGCTCAACCCAGCGTCGTGGTGGTGCTGGTGGACGAGGTGGTCGACGGCGTCGTCGTGCTGGACGTGGACGTGGTCGTCGTCGTGACCTTGCAGGGCGCCGCGTCGCGCGTGGTGCAGGAATCCTTGCGCGTGCAGCACTGCAGGTACTGGGGGTCGGTGTCGAGGCTGACGCCGGTCTCGGGCGTCGTGCAGCGCGCCTTGATGGAGGAGCACAGGAAGTTGCGGCATGCCTGCCGGCAGATGCTCTCGGCGCGCTTGGTACCGTTGCAGCGGCTGGTGCACTTTCCGTAGCACTTCCGGATGCTCGGCATCCGGTTGAGGCATGGCTGGAAGCAGGGATCGTCCAACGACCCCGTGGCAGCGGTGGTCGTGGTGACGACGGTCGTCGTCGTGACCACCGTGGTCGTCGTAGCACCCGCCATCGTCGTGGTGGTCACTGTCGAGGTGGTCGTGGTCGATGTGCTCGTCGTCGAGACGGACGTGCAGGCGTTGCAGACGTTCGCGGCCTGCTTGCGCGCGCGCTTGGTGCCGAGATCGCAGTCGCCGCCGCTGCATCCCGGCACGATGCCGAACGCGTCGCGCTCGCACTGCTTCACCTGCTGCTTGTAGATACCCTCGCACCGCTTCACGCACGCGCGGACGATCGTGCAACGCCCGGCGCTGATGGGGCGGCAATCGAGGCTGCTGTTGATGCAGTCGTCGAGATCCTGCTGCGCCCCACCGCGGCACCCGAGGTAGTCCGAGCAGGGCGCGACCAGGCACGGCTCGATGAGACAGCAGTCGCTCTTCGAGTTCTTGGAGAGGTTGCACTGCTCGAGACACGACGGCACCGCGCCCGCAGGGACCGGCAGCCCAACCGTCGCGAGCGTGATGAGAGCGAGCGCCCGCGTCACCATCCGCACTGCATTGTCGATACCGGGCGTGGACCTGTCCGTCAAACTCATCGGCGATTCAGCGGGCGAACGGATCATCGTCGGGGTTGCGGTGCCACTCGTATTCCATGAGGCGCGCGATGCGCTCGGCCGCGGCTTCGCCGACGGTGCGGGCGATCAGGGCGAGCGCCATGTCGATGCCGGCCGTCACGCCCGACGAGGTGACGAACTTTCCGTCGTCCACCCACCGCGCGCGGTGCACCCACTGCACCCGCGGTCCCTGCGACACGACCCACTCGAAGGCGCGCTTGTTGGTCGTGGCGCGGTGGCCGTCGAGCACGCCCGCCCGCGCGAGCAGCGCCGCCCCGGTACAGACGGAGGTCACGATCTCCGCTTCGACGGCACGCGCGGCGATCCATTCAGTGAGCGCGGCGTTGTCGACCTCGCGCCGCGTGCCGAGGCCGCCGGGCACGAGGAGCACGTCGAGCCGCGGGCAATCGGCGAAGCCGTGATCCGCGACGGCGCGGGCGAGCTGCGCGCTCGCGACCGGCCCCGCCCGCTCGGCGACCAGCAGGACGCGATAGTGCTCCCGCATGACCAGATTCCCGAACGCCTCGAGGGGGCCGAACACGTCGAGCAGCTCGAAGTCGGGGAAGAGCAGGACGCCGAGGGTGCGCGGGGGGCCTGGCTGCGACATGGCGGCCATTGTGACGGGCGATTCGTAGCAGTCCAGCGGCCGGGCGCCCCTACAGCGCTCCGATCACTTCGCGCGCGAGAAGGCGGATCGTCTCCCCCTCGCCCCGATCGTGCAGGAAGAACACGACGCCGTCGACGCCGATCCGCCGGCGTGACTCGAGTCGTCTGAGAACGTCGTCGGGCGTGCCGCAGTAGCCGTGCGTCTCGAAGGCCCATCCGGGGCCGCCGAACCGTCGCAGGGCGTCCGCGCGTGCGGCGTCGACCTGGTCGCGGCGCGCAACCAGCGCCAGCACCGCCTCCTCGGTCACGCGCAGCGTCGCCGGATCGCGGCCGATGCGCCGGCACTCGTCGTGGAGCCGTGCGCGGCGCTCCTCGAGCACACCCAGGGCGTACGTGGGGCAGTTCCAGACGTCGGCGTGGCGCGCGACGACGGGAAGCGTGCGCTTCGGGCCCGCGCCGCCGACGTGGATCGGCGGATGGGGGCGCTGGACCGGGCGGGGCAAGCTCGGCGCACGGTCGAGGCGGTAGTGGCGGCCGTGGAAGGTGACGACGTCCTCGGTGAACAAGCGCCGCACCACCGTAAGGGCTTCGTCGAGCTCCTGGGCGCGCTCGGCGTCCGAGCCGAACGGCAGGCCGAACTCGCCGAACTCCTGCGCGTACGAGCCGCTGCCGAGCCCGAGCGACAGGCGACCGCCGCTCGCGTGGTCGAGCGTGGTCGCCATCTTGGCGAGCAGCGCGGGGTGGCGAAATCCGTTCGCGAGCACGAGGTGCCCCAGGCGAATGCGACGCGTCACCACCGCGAGCGCCGCCGCCGTCGTCCAGGCTTCGAACGACGGCACGCGCGGGAACGCCGGCGGATAGAGGTGGTCCATGAACCACACCGAGCCGATGCCCTCGTGATCGCAGGCGACCACGCGCTCGCGCAGCGCATCCCACGTGTAGCCGACCTGCGGCAGGTAGACGCCGACCTCCATGCGCGGGCTCACCGCGGGCCGAGCACGGCGTCGGCCGCGCTCTCGCCGCTGTGCACGCAGTCCGGAATGCCGATGCCGTGATAGCCGCCGCCCGCGAGCGCGAGCCCGCGCAGCGTCGCCACCTGGCCGACGATGGTCTGCATGCGCGAGAGATGTCCCACGTCGTACTGCGGCATCGCGCGCGGCCAGCGGTCGACGCGCGCCAGCACGGGTTCGGCGGTGAGACCGAGGAAACGACCGAGCTCGCGCCGCGCGGCGGTGACGAGCGTCGCGTCGTCGGCCGCCACGAGCTCGGGACGTCGCACGCCGCCCACGAACGTGCGCAGGAGATCGAACCCCTCGGGCGCGCGGCCCGGCCACTTCCGGCTCGAGAAGGTGCACGCGAGGATGTCCCGGCGGTCGACGGCCGGCACGACGAACCCGAAGCCCGGCAGTCCGTTCGGCAGATCCCGCGTCCGGACGCCCAGGGTGACGATGGCCGACGATGCGTAGGCGATCGTGCCGAGCGCGTCGGCGAGCGGCGCCGCGGTCGCACCGAGGAGCGCCGCGGCCACGTACGCCGGGCATGCGAGGACGACGGCGTCGGCGACGACGCGCTCGCCGCCGGCCCGCAGCGCCCACGCGCCGCCCTCGCGCGCGAGCGTGTCGACGCGGGCGTCGGTCCGCACGACGCCGCGCGGAAGACGCGCCGCGAGCGCGTCGATCAGCGCGCCCATTCCGTCGCGGTGCGCGACGAACAGGCCGTAGCGGGCACCGGCCACGCCGCGCGTCGCGGTCGAGCGCCGCAGCCCCAGGATGATGCTGCGATGCTTCGCTTCGAGGTCGCGGAAGCGGGGCATCGTGGCGGCCACGGACAGACGCTCGGGGTCCCCGGTATAGATGCCCGACGCGAGCGGATCCGCGACCCGGTCGAGCGCCTCGCGCCCGAGCCGGCGGCGGACGAACGACGCGAGCGTCTCGTCGCCGTCGCTCGGCCGGCGCGGCAGGACGAGATCGAGTCCCATGCGCAGCTTCCCCGGCCACGAGAAGAGCGACGATCGGGCGAGCGGCCAGAGCGACGTCGGCGCCAGCAGCAAGAACCCGTCCGGCAGCGGATGGAGCCGGTCGCCGCGGGCGACGTACGTCCGGCGATCGTCCTCGCGCGTCCCCACGAGGTCGCCCGCGATGCCGAGCCGGTCGCAGAGCTCGAGCGCCCACGGCTTCTCGGTGATGAACGAGTCGGGACCGGTCTCGATCGTGAAGCCGCCGTCGCGGACGGTCGCGATCGTGCCGCCGAGACGCGCCCCCGCTTCGAGGAGCGTCAGCGTCGCGTCCGGCGCGCGCTCGGCGACCCGCAGCGCCGCGGCGAGCCCGGCGATGCCGCCTCCGACGACGACGACGCGCGTCACCCGCCGGCGCTCCGCACGACGTCGGCGAGCATCGCGACGAACGCCGGGTGGTCGTTGACCGCGCTCGCGCGCACGAAGCCGAGCCCGACGTCGCACGCCGTCTGCCGCGCTTCGACGTCGAGGTCGTACAGCACCTCGACGTGGTCGCACACGAAGCCGATCGGCGCCACGACGACGTCGCGCGCCCCGCGGGCCCGGAGCGCGCGCAGCACGTCGTTGACGTCGGGCTCGAGCCAGGGATCGCGGGGATTGCCGCTGCGGCTCTGATAGGCGACCTGCCAGTCGGATACGCCGAGCGCCGCGGCGACGGCCGTGGCCGTCTCGGCGATCTCGCGCTCGTAGGGCGAGACGGCGGCGGTCGCGACCGGGACGCTGTGGGCGGTGAAGACGACCGCCGCAGCGGTCCGCCGGTCGGCGGGGAGCGTGCTGCGCGCCGTCGCGACGCAGGCGGCGACGGCCTCGATGAATCGCGGGTGCACGTGCCACGTCGAGACCCACGCGACCTCGGGCGCCCGCGCGCCGGCACGGGCTCGCGCCTCGGCGACGGCCTCGACGTAGCGCTCGCGGCTCGCCTCGTTCGCGTGCGGCGAGAGCACGAGCCCGACGGCCCGCCGCACGCCGTTCCTCGTCATCTCCGCCACGACGTCGGCGATGTACGGCGCCCAGTTCCGCATGCCGACGTAGACGGGAAGCGACCCCAGTGCGCGGCGGAGGCCGTCGGCCTGCCGGAAGGTCAGCTCGTTCATGGGCGAGCGCCCGCCGATGAGCTCGTAGTGATGCGCCACGGCATCGAGTCGCTCGGCCGGGATACGCCGCCCACGCGTCACGTTTTCGAGGAACGGGCGGATCTCGTCGGGCGCGGTCGGCCCGCCGAAGGCGAGTAGCAGCACGGCGTCGGCCGGCATCGGACCGCTCAGCGCACCGCCGAGAGCTCGTGCACCATCTCGACCAGCGCCTGCACGTTCGCGACCGGCGTGTCGGGAAGGATGCCGTGCCCCAGGTTGAAGACGTGCCCGGGACGCCGCGCGGCCTGACCGAGAATGCGCGCGACGGCGCGGCGGATGTCGGCGAGGGGGGCGAACAGCACGGCGGGATCGAGGTTGCCCTGCACGGCGACGTCGTAGCCGAGCCGTGCCCAGGCCGCGTCGAGGTCGACGCGCCAGTCGAGGCCGATGACGTCGCCGCCCGCCGCCCGCTGGCAATCGAGAAGGCCCGCGGTGTCGGTGCCGAAGTGGATCACCGGCACGCCGCGCGTGATGCCGGCGATCAGCTCGCGCATGTGCGGCAGCACGAACGTGCGGTAGTCGGCCGGTGCGAGGCAGCCGACCCAGCTGTCGAAGAGCTGGACGGCGTCGGCGCCGGCGGCGATCTGCAGGTTCAGGTAGTCGCGCACCGCCACCACGAGCCGCTCCATGAGCGCGCGCCACGCGCCGGGATCGTCGTGCATGAAGCGCTTGGTGGCGAGGAAGCTCCGCGAGCTGCCGCCCTCGATCAGGTACGACGCGAGCGTGAACGGCGCGCCCGCGAACCCGATGAGCGGCACCTCGAGAGCGGCGCGCGCGCGGCGGACGGACTCGGCCACGTACTCGAGCGCACCGGGCGCGACCGGCCGCAAGCGATCGACGTCGGCCGCGCTCGCGATGCGCGTGCGGATCACGGGGCCGTCGCCGGCCGTGAACTCGATCGACGCCCCGAGCGGCTCCAGCACGAGCAGGATGTCGGCGAAGATGATGGCCGCGTCGACGCCGAGGCGCTCGACCGCCGTCACCGTCACCTCGGCCGCCGCCTCGGGCGTCTTGCAGAGCTCGAGAAACCCGTAGCGCGCACGCACGCTCCGGTACTCGGCCATGTACCGGCCCGCCTGCCGCATGAGCCACACCGGGGTGAACGGGACGGGCTCGCGGCGGCAGGCCGCGAGGAACGGGGGCGGCTGCACCACCTTTGGGAGTATGCGGAAGCCCCCGGGGAATCAAGGAAGGGCCGCCTCAAGTCCCGGGGCGATCGTGCCGAGAATCCAGCCGTGAGCCAGGGGCCCGCGGCGCGGACCGGCGAGGAGGCGCTTACGGCGTCGCAGGCCGCGGCGCGCGCCGTGCGCGACGCGCTCGCCCAGTCGCGCTCGCAGCGCGACGAGCTCCTCGTGCTGGCGGGGCACGACATCCGCAACGCGATCGGGATCGTCGACTCGGCTCTGACGATGATCGAGGACGCGCCGGACCTCGCGCCGTCGATGTACGCGATGATGCGCCGGGCGACGCATCGCATGGGCATCCTCGTGCGCGCCCTGGTCGACGTCGATCAGCTCCAGCGCGACGCGATGCCCCTCACGCCGGCGGCGTCCCGCTGGGGGATCGTCGTGACGCCGGTCGTCGAAGCCGCCGTGGCGATCGCGGCCACCAAGGGCGTCACGATCCGCGAGCTGGGCCCGTCCGACACCGCCCTCACGTGCGACGCGACGATCGTCGAGCGAACGGTGACCGCGCTCCTCGACCATGCCATCGGCATGACGCCCGACGGCAGCACCGTGGACGTCGAGGGGACGCGCATCGCCGAGAACCGCTTCCGCGTCCGCATCGCGCATCCCGGGCGTGCCGTCGCCATCGAGGCGCTCGAGAAGTATTTCACGACGCTGCCGCTACGCTACGCGCGGCTCGCGGCCGTGCGTCACGGCGGTGCCCTGCGTGCCGTGTCGCCGCTCGAGAACGGCGCCGGCTTCGCGTTCGACTTCGAGCTGACGGCCTAGCAGCTGCTCTAGGCGCGTCGCTTGGCCGCGGCGCGCGCGACCGCCTCCCGCGCGACGAGGGCGACGAGCGGGCCCAGCTTCGGCGGGCTCGCCTCGAGATCGACGGCGACCCCGTGCGCGTCCAACGCCTCCGAGCAGACCGGCCCCACCGACGCGACGACGACGCGTCCCAGTTCGCGGCGCAACGCGTCCACGTCGCCGGCCACTGCGAAGGCGTGCGCGATCTGCACGGCGCTCGTGAAGACGGCCACGTCGGCGTCGCCTCGCACGATGGCGTCGATGCCGGCGCGCAGCGCGCGCGTGTCCTCGGGAAGCGCCCATTCGTAGACGGGAACCGCCAGCACGCGCAGGCCACGGGCCGCGAGGCCGTCGTAGAGGTTGCGCGGCGGCGAGCCGTATTCCTGCACGGCGACGAGGCTTCCGCTCGCCAGCCCGAGCCCGTCCACGACCGGCAGCACCTCGCGCCAGGTGTTCGGCGACGGGACGGCGATCGCACCCGGGATGCCGAGCTCGCGCAGGGCGGCGAGCGGCTTCGGCCCGCGGGCGACGATCGGGGTCCGCGCGACGAGTGCCGGCAGGTCGGGAACCAGGCGTGCGAGCGCCCGCGTGCCGACGCCGGTCAAGAGCACCAGGGCGCCGACGGCCCCCTGCTCGAGCCCACGGCGAAGCGCGTCGGTCGCCGGCGACGTGGCGAGCGGCGCCTCGCGCAACGCGGGCGCACGCGTGACGATCGCCCCGTGGCGCTCGAGCATGCTCGCCAGCTCCTCGGCGCGGCGCGCCTCGAAGGCGACGATGCGGAGGCCCGCGGACATCCGGTCAGTCGGGTGGTCGCTTGCGCTGCCTGGCGTCGACGTCCGCGATCAGCTGCAGCATGAGGCTCGCGAACCGGCGGCACGCCTCGCGCTCGGCGGGCTCGAGCATGCCGAACGCTTCGACGGCCGGCTGGCGCCACAGGTCGGCCACGTCCGCGCGCAGCAGGAGCGGGATCTGCTTCATGATGCGCAGCGAGCCGAGCAGGATCTCGGCGTGGTCCTGCTGCATGTGCTCCTCGCCGTCGCGTGCGTCGACGACGCGGACGAAGAGGCTCGCATGCGGGTTGGCGCGCAGCGCGACGCCGGTGACGTCGGCCGTATTCTCGGTGATGCGCCGCCACGCGGTACCGCGCTCGACGAGCCCGGCGATGACGTCGCGATCTTCCGGGGGCAGCGTCACGAACGCGCGCAGCATGCGCCCGATCGTCGGGTCGGCGGCGAGATCGTTCGAGAGCCGCCGCGCGGTCGCGAGGAGCGCCTGCAGGGCGTCGAGCTGGGCGGCGGAGGAGCCGGCGGCCATGCCGGAGCTTCGACCGACCGGGGTCGGCTGTCAATCGGAATCGCGGTCGGCTTCCCGCACGAGCGTCATCATGCGCTCGTAGTACCAACGCAGGGTCTCGCGCTCGCTCGGATCCACCTGCCGGAGCCCGGCCACGATCGCGGGCTCCCAGATGGCCTGCATGTCGGAGCCGCGTTGAAATGCGCGGTGCATGACGCCCGCGGCCCGGATCACGGCCTGCACGATCTCCTCCGGGGACACGTACGGCACCGTCTCCTTGTCGACCAAGCGGAAGTAGAGCCGGGCGGTGGGGTTGGGCCTGGTCACGTTGATGCCCGTCATCGGCCCGTGCTTCCCCTCCTTCGTGAGGAGGCGGAGGTCGACCTCGCGTTCGAGGACGTCGACGATCGTCTGGCGATCCTCCGGCGGCATGCGCCCGAAGATGTCGAGCAGGCGTGCGAGGAGAGGATCCTGCAGCAGATCTTGCGCGATCCGCGCTGCGGAGGCGACGACGTCCTGGAGCGTGCCGAGCGTGTTGGTCGGATTGCGATCCCCGGAACTCATGTTCCGGCGTACGGTGCTCCGCGAACGGACGCGCTGTCAATCCGGTTTGGCAGGCGCGCGGCGCGGGAGGTAGACTTTCCGAAGTGCAACCCCGCCGCTGCCCGATCTGCCGCAGAGAGATCGTGTCAAAGGAAGAACCACACCGACCTTTCTGTTCCGAGCGGTGCCGTCTCCTCGATCTGTCGGCGTGGATCTCGGACCGCTACCGCATCGCCGGCGAGCCCCTGTCCGCTCGCGACCCGGCCGACGACGAGCCGTCCTGACGTGCCGATCCACCCGACCGCCGTCGTCGATCCGCGCGCGAGCATCGACCCCACCGCCGACATCGGCCCTTTCGTCGTAGTCGACTCCCCCGTTCGGGTGGGGTCCCGAACGCGGGTCATGGCGCATGCGTTCCTCACCGGCCCCCGCACCGAGATCGGCGCCGACAACGTGATCCACCCGGGGGCGGTGATCGGGCACGAGCCTCAGGACGTGAAGTACGCCGGCGCCCCGACGGGCCTCCGGATCGGGGATCGCAACGTCATCCGCGAGCACGCCGAGATCCAGCGGGCGACGGCTCCCGACACCTGGACGGTCGTCGGCGACGACAACTACTTCATGACCCGGTCGCACGTGGCCCACAACTGCACGATCGGGAACCAGACCGTCATCGCGAGCGGCGCGCTCGTCGCCGGCCATGCCAGCGTCGGCGATCAAGCGTTCGTTTCCGGCAACTGCGTCGTGCACCAGTACACCCGCATCGGACGCCTCGCGATCCTGCGCGGCCTCTCGCGGACGAGCCGCGACGTGCCGCCCTTCTCGATCATGGACGGCACGCACACCGTGCGCGGCATCAATCGGGTCGGGCTCCGTCGCGCGGGGTTCGACGCCGCACGCGTGCGTGCGCTCGCGAACGCCTTCCGCATTCTCTTCCGCGTGCGTACGAATCTCCGCGAGGCGATGGCCCGGGTCGAGGCCGAGTGCCGCTCGCCCGACGTCGACGAGCTGCTGGCGTTCATTCGCGAGGCCAAGCGCGGCGTTGCGATGGGGCCGCCCCGGGGCGGCGCGGCCGACGGCGACGCGGACGACGAGTAGTTGCCAATCGGAGGGCCCTTCCCTAGGGTGGAATGGCTCCTTCGACTGCGATGTTGAACCAACGCCGATTCATCGTCGGTGCCGTGCTGATCGCCGCGGCAGTCTCCTACCTCGTCTACGCCGGCATCAAGACCACCTCGATCTACTACTTCGAGATGGACGAGTTCCTCGCACGGCGCACGGCGCACGCCGGGGAAGATCTCCGCGTGAAGGGCTGGGTCCGCAGCGGCAGCATCAAGTGGGATGCGACCACGAACGCGCTCGCCTTCGAGCTCGCCCGCAAGGACGGCTCGAGCCCCATCCCGGTCGCCTACAACGGCATCCTGCCCGACATGTTCGCCGAAGGTCGCGAGGTCGTCGTCGAGGGCCGGTACGAGGTGCCGGGGCTGCGCGCCAAGCAGATCATGACGAGCTGCCCGTCGAAGTACGAAGCCAACAAGGACGGGCAGCCCCCGGGGGCCTGACATGCCGGAGATCGGTCGCCTCGCCATTTGCCTCGCGCTCCTGTGCGCCGCGTTCTCGGTCGGAGCCTCGCTCACGGGCGCGCTTCGCCGCCGCCGCGACTTCGTGCGGGCCGGCGAGCATGCCGCCTATGCCACCTTCGCCCTGGTCGTGCTCGCCGCGGGCATCCTCCTGCAGGCGCTCCTCACCCATGACTTCTCGCTCGAGTACGTGGCCGCCTACTCGTCGAGCACGCTGCCGACCAACTACACGGTGGCCGCGCTGTGGGGCGGGCAGAAGGGCTCGCTCCTGTTCTGGGCGTTCATGCTGACGCTCTTCACGACCATCGTGCAGTGGCAGAACCGCGAGCGGAACCGCGAGCTGATGCCCTACGTGACGGCGACGCTCATGATCGTCGCGGTGTTCTTCCTCGGGCTCGTCACCTTCATCACCGATCCGTTCGAGCGCCTGCCGGTGCCCGCGATGGAGGGCGCGGACCTGAACCCGCTGCTCCAGAACTACTGGATGATGATCCACCCGCCGTCGCTCTACACGGGCTACGTCTCCGCGTCGGTGCCCTTCGCGTTCGGCATGGCCGCGCTCGCGACCGGACGGCTCGGCGACCAGTGGATCCGCTCGACGCGCCGGTGGGCCCTCTTCTCGTGGTTCTTCCTGTCGCTCGGCAACCTCTTCGGCGCCATGTGGGCCTACGAGGTGCTCGGTTGGGGCGGCTACTGGGCGTGGGACCCGGTCGAGAACGCGGCGTTCATGCCGTGGCTCGTCTCCACCGCGTACCTGCACTCGGTCATGATCCAGGAGAAGAAGGACATGCTCCGGGTCTGGAACATGGTCCTCGTCCTGCTGACGTTCACGCTGACGATCTTCGGGACGTTCCTCACCCGCAGCGGCGTCATCTCGTCCGTGCACTCGTTCACGCAGTCCGGCCTGGGGCCGTTCTTCATCGGCTTCCTCATCCTCGTGCTCCTGGTCGCGGGCGGGCTCGTCGCCTACCGGCTGCCGGAGCTCCGCACCACGGGGACGATCGAGTCGTTCCTGTCGCGCGAGGCGGCGTTCCTGTTCAACAACCTCATCCTGGTCGGGATCGCGTTCGCGGTCTTCTGGGGGACCGTCTTCCCCGTCCTCTCCGAATGGGTGCGGGGCGTGAAGATCACGGTCGGGCCGCCGTTCTTCAACCGCGTGAACGCGCCGCTCGGGGTGGCGCTCCTCTTCCTCATGGGCGTCGGCCCCGTGATCGCCTGGCGCCGTGCGACGCCGAAGAACCTCTGGCGTGCGTTTGCGTTTCCGGTGGGCTCCGGGCTCGCCGCCGCGGTCGTGCTGCCGCTCGTCGGAGTGCCCTTCGGCTACGCGTACGCGACCTTCGCGATCGGCGTCTTCGTGATGGGCACGATCGTGCAGGAGTTCTGGCGCGGTATGCGAGCCCGGCAAGCGCTGCTCACCGAGAGCGCGCCGCGGGCGCTCGCGCGCGTGGTGGGCAAGAACCGCCGGCGCTACGGCGGCTACGTGATCCACGTCGGCATCGTGATGATGTTCGTCGGCATCGCGTCGTCGAGCATGTTCCGCGTCGAGGCGCAGCAGACCCTCGCCGCAGGGCAGGAGATGACCGCCGGCCGCTACACGCTCCGCTTCGAGCGGATCGAGAACCACGAAGACGGCCACATGGCGTCGAGCGCCGCCGTCATGAGCGTCTTCCGGGATGGCGTGCAGATCGACACGCTCAAGCCCGAGAAGCGCTTCTACAAGAAGCCGAAGCAGCCGACCACGGAAGTCGCGAACCGCTCGACCCTGCGCGAGGACCTCTACCTCGTGCTCGGCTCGTACGATCCGCAGACGAAGCTCGCGACGATCCTCGCCTACGTGAACCCGCTGGTGGTGTGGATCTGGATCGGCGGGCTCGTCCTCGCGATGGGCACGGCGATCGCTGTCTGGCCGACGGCCGCGGAGCGCCGCGCCGAGGTCGCGGTGCCCGGCGCGGTGCCCGCCGAGTGACGCGGCCGGCGATGCGGCTCGTCCTCCTCTTCCTCCTCCTGGGCGCGGCGCCGGTCCTGGCCGCCCCGACCCAGCAGGAGATCGAGGAGTCGCTCACCTGTCAGTGCGGGTGCGGGCTCACGGTCCACTCCTGCAACCACATCCAGTGCGGCTCGGGCGAGCCGATGAAGAAGGAGATCGCCGAGCGCCTCGCCCGCAACGAGACGAAGGAGCAGATCCTCGCGGCCTTCACGCAGCGCATGGGCGAGAAGGTCCTCTCGTCGCCGACCATGCAGGGCTTCAACTGGTTCGCCTGGGTGACGCCCTTCGCGGCGCTCCTCGTCGCGGGGACGATCCTCACGATCGTCGTGCGCCGGCGCGCCGTGGCGACCGCGGCGGCGCTGCCCCCGCCCGCCGCCGGGCCGCCGTCGACCGATCCGCTCCGCGCACAGCTCGCGCGCGAGCTCGCGGAGCTCGACCGCGAGTCATGACGCCGGTCACGATCGCGATCTTCTTCGTCGGGCTCGCGCTCGTCGTCGTGGTGGCCGTGTTCGTCGCGGCGCCCCTCTTCGGCGCGCCCGAGCTGACGGTCGATCCGGCCGCGCCCTCCGAGCGCGAGCGGTGGGAGCGCCAGAAGCGCCAGGCGATCGCGGCCATCAAGGAGACCGAGCTCGATCACCAGATGGGCAAGCTGTCGCAGGAGGACTTCGATCGCATGCGCGCCCGCTTCGAGGGTCAGGCGCTCGAAGCCATGGCGGCGCTCGAACGAGGAGGCCGGCGATGATCACGATCGAGCAGTTCCAGGGCGTCGAGCTGCGCGTGGCGACGGTGACGGCCGCCGAGCCGCACCCGAACGCCGACCGGCTGCTCGTCCTCCGGGTCGACCTCGGCACCGAGCAGCGCCAGATCGTGGCGGGCATCCGCGCCCACTACGACCCGGCGGCGCTCGTCGGCACGCAGGTGGTGGTGGTGGCGAACCTCGAGCCCGCCAAGCTCCGCGGCGTCGAGAGCCAGGGCATGCTCCTCGCGGCCTCGGGGGATGGGAAGCTCGCCGTCGTTCGGCCCGACGCTCCGATGCCCGCCGGCGCCGTGGTACGCTAGGCCTCGATGCCGCCGACTCCCGTCGTCGCCGAGGGGCTGCGGCGTACGTTCGCGGGTGTGACCGTGCTCGCGGGCGTCGACCTCGTCGTCGAGGGCGGCGAGTGCGTGGCGCTGCTGGGCGCCAACGGGGCCGGCAAGACGACGCTCCTGCGCGTCCTCGCCACGCTGCTTCGCCCGAGCGGGGGCCGCCTGCTGCTCTTCGGCGACGATGCCGCGAGCCGTCCGGAGCGCGCCCTCGCGCGCATCGGCTACGTGGGCCACGAGAGCGCGTGCTACGGCGATCTCACCGCAGCCGAGAACCTCGGTTTCTACGCCGATCTCTACGGCATCGCGGGGGCGGCGGCTCGCGTCGCCGAGCTGGTCGAATGGGCGGGGCTGGACCACGCCGCACGGCGGCCGATACGGACGTTCTCGCGCGGCATGACGCAGCGCCTGGCGCTCGCGCGGGCGCTCCTGCACCGCCCCGAGCTGCTGCTGCTCGACGAGCCGTTCAACGGGCTCGATCCGCAGGCGACGGCGGGCCTCGAGGGCCTCTTGCGCGAGCTGCGGGCGGCGGGCCACGCCATCGTACTTTCGACCCACGACGTCCCGCGCGCCTCCGCGCTCGCGACGCGGGTCGCGATCCTCCACCGCGGCCGGATCGACTGGAGCGGGGACGGCGGAGCCGGCGCCGGGGTCGCGATCGCCGCCCGTTTCGACGCGCTCATCGCGACGGTGCGGAGGGCCTGAGGTGCGCGCCGCGGTCGCGATCCTCCGCAAGGACCTCCGCATCGAGTGGCGGACGCGCGAGAGCGTGTCGGGGCTGGTCGCGCTCGGCATCCTGCTCCTCGTCGTGTTCACGATCGCGCACGATCCCACGCCGGACCAGGCGCCGCTGCTGGCTCCCAGCGTGCTGTGGGCGACGTTCGTCTTCACCGGCCTCCTCGGCGTACAACGCAGCTTCCTCCTCGAGCGCGAGCAGGACTGTCTCGCCGGCCTCCTCCTGGCGCCGATCGATCCCGCGGCGATCTTCGCCGGCAAGCTCGCCGCGAACATGGTGCTGCTCGGCGCCATGCAGGTGATCGTCGTCCCGATGGTGGGCCTCCTCCTGCACGTCGACTTCCTTCCGGTGCTGCCCGGCCTGCTCGTCGTCCTGACGCTCGGAAACCTCGGCTTCGCGGCCGGAGCGACCCTCTTCACCGCGATCGCCGTCCGCACGCGCGCGCGCGAGGTGCTCCTGCCGCTGCTGCTGCTGCCCCTCGTGCTGCCGGTGCTCATCGCGGGCGTGAAGGCGACCCAGGCGGTCCTCGCCGGCGGGCTCGCGCGGGCCGGCGACGCGCTCGCCGTGCTGGGCGCCTTCGACGTCATCTTCACGGTGGCCGGGTGGCTCCTCTTCACGTATGTTGTGCGCGACTAGGGGCTGACGATGCGGGGTGTCCTCGGATGGGCGGCCAGCGCCGCCATGCTCGTGACGCTCTATCTCATCTTCTGCGTCGTCCCGACCGAAGCGGAGATGGGCATCGTCCAGCGCATCTTCTACTTCCACGTGCCCTGCGCGTGGGTCGCGTTCGCCGGGTTCTTCACGGTCGCCGGGGCGAGCGCGGTCTACCTGTGGAAGGGATGGCCGGGGGCGGACCATCTGGCGGTGGCCGCGGCCGAGGTGGGCGTCCTCTTCTGCACCCTCGTGCTCGTGACGGGGCCCATCTGGGCGCGTCCGATCTGGGGGGTCTGGTGGACCTGGGACCCGCGTCTCACCATGACCGTCATCCTGTGGGCGATCTACGTGGCCTACCTGATGCTGCGGGCGTTCGGCGGCGAGGGCGAGGCGGTGGCCCGGTACGCCGCGGTCCTCGGGATCGTCGGGGTGATCGACATCCCCGTGATCCACTATGCCGTGCGGCTCCTGGAGGGCATCCATCCCTCGGTGCTGACCCAGAAGCAGGGCGGGGGATCGGGCCTGGTCGATCCCATGATGCGGACGACGCTGTACGTGGCATCGGTCACGATGCTACTTGTGGGGGGATGGCTGGTGGCGCTCCGGGTTCGCACGGAGCGGCTCGCGGCGGAGGTGGCTGTGCTGAGGCGTGAGGTGGAGGAAGGGGGCGGGGTGTGACGAATCTCGGCTATCTGTTCGCGGCCTACGCGGCCGTGTGGATCGGCATCATCGCGTACGTGCGCTCGATCGAGCGGCGCACGCGCGAGCTCGAGGACGAGCTGCACGACATCCGCCAGCGCCGCGGCCGCTGAGCCCGACCCCCCTCACCGCCGTCGCACCGTCTTCTCCAGGCGCGTGTAGACGTCGCGCATCGTGCCCGCGATCGCGCGCAGCGCTTTGGCGAGCGGCGTCCCGGGCCGCCAGACGAGCGCGATCGTCCGTCCCGGCGTCGGCTTGGCGAACGGCCGCACGCGCAGCGTGCCGCGCCGGTTCTCCATCGGAACGGCCAGCTCCGGCAGCACCGTCACGCCGGCGCCGCTCGCGACCATCTGCGTGAGGGTCGCGAGGCTCGTCGCCCGGTAGTCGAGCTCCTCGGCGTGCGCACGCGTGCACCAGGCGAGCGCCTGGTCGCGGAAGCAGTGTCCGTCGTCGAGCAGGAGCACGCTCTCGCCGTCGAGGTCCTTCGGCGTGGCCGGCGTCATCTTCACCCCGAGCCGGTGGCCGAGCGGCGTCGCCAGCACGAACGCATCACGCCCGACGACCTCGTGCTCCACGTCGCCGAGGTCGGCCTCGAGCGCGACCAGCGCGGCGTCGAGATCGCCGGCGCGCAGCTTCGCCGCCAGCACGGCCGTCTTGTCCTCGGTCCACTGGAGGCGCAGCCGCGGGTAGCGGGTGCGGAGCACGGGCGCGATCTCGGGCACGAGGTAGGGTGAGATGGTCGGGATCACGCCGAGGCGCAGCGTGCCCGCGAACGGATCGGTGAGGCGCGTCGCGGCTTCGACCAGGTCGTCGGCTTCGCGCAGGACGTCGCGCGCGCGGGAGAGCAGCTCCTCGCCGGCGCGCGTCGGCAGCACGCGGCGCTTGGTGCGCTCGAACAGCGTCACGCCGAGCGCGCGCTCGAGCTGTGCCACTTGCGCGGAGAGCGACGGCTGCGAGACGGCGCACAGGTCGGCGGCCCGCCGGAAGCTGCGCGTCTCGGCGATGGCGGCGACGTACTGGAGCTGGCGGAGGGTGCAGGGATGCGGGGACCAGCGCATGATAGGATCCACCTATCACACCGATCGAAACTTTGTCTTGGACGGATCACCGCCCCGGCCCTACCCTGTGCTCCGGGCGACCAGGAGGCCGCCCGAAGACGAGAGGAGATCCGACATGCGTAGCGTAGGTGACAAGCTTCCGGCCTTCCGGCTCCAGGCGGTCGTTTCGACCGAGCCCGGCCGCGAGTTCCAGGAGATCGACGACAAGGCGTACCCGGGCAAGTGGAAGGTCGTCTTCTTCTGGCCCATGGACTTCACGTTCGTCTGCCCGACCGAGATCGCCGAGTTCGGCCGCCGCACGGCCGACTTCCGCGCCCGCGGCGCCGAGGTGCTAGGCGTCAGTACCGACACCCACTACGTGCACCTCGCGTGGCGCACGCACGAACCGATGCTCCGTGATCTGCCCTTCCCGATGATCGCGGACACCAAGCGCGAGCTCGCGACGGCGCTCGGCGTGCTGCACCCGAGCGAGGGCGTCGCGCTGCGGGCGACGTTCATCGTCGACCCCGAGGGCACGATCCGGCACGCGAGCGTCAACGACCTGGCCGTCGGGCGCAGCGTCGACGAGACCCTCCGGATCCTCGCCGCGCTGCAGACGGGCGGTCTCACACCTTGCAACTGGAAGCCGGGAGACCCTAATTTGCGCGCGGCGTGACCCCACGCCCCGGAAAGGAGCCCCATGCACAAGACCCGCAACGATCTGCCCAAGCCCACCCGGACGAAGATGATCGACCTCCTGAACGCCCGCCTCGCCGACGCGATCGACCTCTACGCGCAGGTGAAGCAGGCCCACTGGAACGTGAAGGGGATGCAGTTCATCGCCCTGCACGAGCTGTTCGACAAGGTCGCCGAGTCGGTCGAGGAAGGCGTCGACGAGATCGCCGAGCGCGCGGTCGAGCTCGGCGGCACCGCGAACGGCACGCTGCAGACGGTCGTGAAGCGGACGACGCTCGCGCCGTATCCGCTCAACGTGTCGGCCGGCAAGGACCACGTGAAGCGCATCGCCGACGCGCTCGCGGCCTACGGGCGCAACCTCCGCGCCGCGATCGCCACGGCGGCCGAGGCCGGTGACGCCGACACCTCGGACCTGTTCACCGAGATCTCGCGCGCCGCCGACAAGCAGCTCTGGTTCGTGGAGGCGCACCTCCAGTAGTTCGGCCGAACGGTCGCCGCGGGGTGGTCTCCGGCACCCCGCGGCGTTGACGGTCCGCTGGCGCCGCCACTACTGTCCCGGGCAGGGTGCCGCTCGCGGACATCGACCTCACCGACCTCGACAACTTCGCGAACGGCTTTCCGCACGAGCTGTTCGCCGTCCACCGCCGCGAGGCGCCCGTCCATTGGCACGCCCCCACCGCGCACACGCCCGACGGCGAGGGCTTCTGGTCGGTGGCGACCCACGCCGAGTCGCTCGCGGTGATGAGCGACGCCGCGACCTACTCGTCGGAGACGGGTGGGGCGCGCCCGTACGGCGGCACGATCCTCCCCGACTCGCCGGCAGCGGGCCAGGTCCTCAACATGATGGACGACCCGCGCCATCACCGCGTCCGCCAGCTCGTCTCGCGCGGCCTCACGCCGCGCACGATCGCTCGGCTCGGCGACGACCTCCGCCGCCGCACGCGCGACCTGCTGGAGATCGCGGCGAGCCGCGGCGAGATCGACTTCGTGACGGACGTCGCGGGAGAGCTGCCGATGCAGGCGATCTGCATCCTCCTGGGCGTGCCCGAGGCCGATCGGCACCGGGTGTTCGAGTGGACCGATCGCTGCTTCGACTTCCGCGAGGGCGAGGCCTTCGCCGAGACGGACGAGTTCCGCACCGCGATGGCGCAGCTCTACGGTTACGGCATCGCGCTCATCGCCGAGAAGCGCACGCATCCGACCGACGACATGCTGTCGATCGTGACGCAGGCGCGGCTCGACGACCAGGACCCGCCCCATCTGACCGACCAGGAGCTGCATCTCTTCTTCTCGCTCCTGTTCGCGGCGGGATCGGACACGACGCGCAACACGGCGGCGGGCGGTCTCCTGGCGCTCGTGCAGCACCCGGACGAGCTCCGGCGCCTGCAGCGCGAGCCGGCGCTGCTCGGCAGCGCGATCGAGGAGATGGTGCGCTGGACGAGCCCCGCCGCCTACAACCGGCGCACCGCCACGCGCCCGACCATGCTGGGCACCCGGGCGATCGCGGCCGGTGACAAGGTCGTCTTCTGGGAGGCCTCCGCCAACCGCGACGAGCGCGTGTTCGGCGATGCGATGCGCTTCCAGGTGGCGCGTGACCCGAATCCGCACCTGGGGTTCGGGCACGGCGTTCATCACTGCCTCGGCGCGAACCTGGCGCGGCTCGAGCTGCGCGTGCTGTACGAGGAGCTGCTCGCACGCTTCGATACCCTCGAGCTCACCGGGGCGCCCGAGTGGACGCGGAGCAACAAGCACACGGGCCTGCGCCACCTGCCGATCCGGCTCGGGGCGCACCGTTGAGCTCGCCGCACGCGCCGGCGCCGCCGAAGGCACGGGAGCTGCTCGTCTACGGGTTCCTCACGCTGCCGCTCGCCGTCACGGGGTTGCCGCTCGCGATCTACATCGCGCCCTTCTACGCGGCGGAAGTGGGGCTCCCGCTCACCACCGTCGGCGTGGTCATCATGCTCGCCCGTGTCGCCGACGTCGTGGTCGATCCGATGATCGGGATTCTCTCGGACCGGCGCACGACGCGCTGGGGGCGGCGACGTCCCTGGATCCTCGCGGGCATGGTCGTGATGATGATCGGCACGTGGAGGCTGTTCGTTCCCGTGCCTCTGCCGGGAGCGAGCCCGGGCTACCTCCTCCTCTGGATCTTCGTGCTGTACGTCGGCTGGTCCCTCCTGAGCATCCCGTACGCCGCCTGGGGCGCCGAGATGTCGACCGACTACCACCAGCGTTCGCGCATCACCGGTGCGCGCGAAGCGTTCTCGGTGCTGGGGCTCATCGTGTCGGCGGTGGTGCCGTACGTCGCTGCGCTCGGCGGGCCGCCCGGACTCGCCCCGGGACTGCGTGCGCTGGCCGTGCTGACCGTCGTCCTGCTCCCGATCGGCACGCTGCTCCTGCTCGCCACCCTGCGCGAGCCGCCGCGCCCACCGTCGGCGACGACCATCCTCGCGTGGCGTCAGGGACTCGGGATCGTGTGGCGGAACGAGCCCTTTCGCCGCCTGCTCATCGCGTCGGTCCTGGGTGGGCTCGCGGCGGCGATCAACCAGGCGGTGGCGGTGCTCTTCTACGTGCACGTGCTCCGGCTCCCCGCCTCCGCCCAGGCCCTCGTGCTGATCTACTTCCTGGTCGGCGTGCTCGCGATCCCGTTCTGGGTGAACCTCAGCAAGCGCATCACGAAGCACCGGGCCCTCGCGATCTCGGGGCTGTGGAGCTGCGCATGGTTCCTGGTCGCGCCCTGGCTCCCGGCCGAGCAGATGCTCCCGGTGGCGGTGCTGAACGTCATGACCGGCGTCAGCATGGCCGTGCCGGCGGTGCTCGGCGGATCGATGGCCGCCGACGTCGTCGACCTGGACATGATCGAGAGCGGGGAGCCCCGCGCGGCCCTCTTCTTCTCGCTGTGGGGCATCGGCACGAAGCTCGCCCTCGCGCTCGGCATCGGCGTGGCGCTGCCAGTGCTGGACCTGGTGGGCTTCAAGACGGCTGGCCCCAATGGTCCGACGCAGCTCTGGGTGCTGAGCGGGCTCTTCTGCCTGCTTCCCGTTGCGATCTGGCTCGTCTCGATCTGGGCCATCTGGCGCTTCCCGATCACGCCGGAGCGACAGGCGGCGCTGCGCGAAGAGATCGCCCGGCGGGCCGTGACCGCCTGATCCGAGCCTCTCGGGCGACCCTGCCGGGAATCTGGGCACGGCATGCCCGGCCGGGCATCAGCGGGGAGGCCTTCTCTCCGCAGACGCCCGCCCGCGTACCGCCCGAGGCTGGCACCGACGTTGCTGAGCATCACCGGAAAGGATGCACATGAAGAAGATCGAGGCGATCATCAAACCGTTCAAGCTCGACGAGGTGAAGGAAGCGCTCGACCGCGCCGGCGTCTCGGGCCTCACCATCACGGAGGCCAAGGGATTCGGGCGGCAGAAGGGTCATACGGAGCTCTATCGCGGTGCCGAGTACCGAGTGGAGTTCCTGCCCAAGGTGAAGATCGAGGTGCTGGTCGACGATGCCAAGTCGGCGTCGGTCGTCGAAGCGATCATCGAAGCGGCGCGAACGGGACGCATCGGCGACGGCAAGATCTTCGTGTCGCCGATGGATGACGCCGTGCGCATCCGGACCGGGGAGCGCGGTCCGAACGCCCTCTGAGATGCCATAAGCAGCGCGGAACGCCGGGCAGGCCTGCGGCAGCGGATCGGTCCGGTGTGTGTCCCCCCACGGCCGACGGAACGCGAGTCCCGTCGGCCTTCGCGCGTTCGGGGCCGGCTTGAGGCGGCGCGGTGGTGGCGATAAGCGCGCAGCATGACGGGACAGGACCTGTCCGCGATCGTCCGCGAGCTCTCCGCCACGCTGGGGGATCGCTGCTCGACGCGGCCGGGCGACCTCGAGATCGCATCGCACGACGCCTCCTCGCAGCCCGCCTCGCGTCCGGGTGCCGTGGTGTGGCCGCTCACGACCGACGAGGTCGTTCTCGTGGTGCGCGCCTGCGCGCGCGCGGGAGTCCCCCTCACGGCGCGCGGCGCCGGATCGAGCCTCGAAGGAAATCCCATTCCGGCGCGCGGTGGGATCGTCCTCGACTGCTCGCGCATGACACGCGTGATCGGCGTGCGCGCCGACGACCTGCAGGTCGACGTGGAGCCCGGCGTCGTCTACGCGACGCTGAACCGCATCCTGCGACCGCACGGGCTCTTCTTCCCGCCCTCGCCGGGCGGCAGCGCCGACGTCGCGACCGTGGGCGGCATGGTCGCGAACAACGCCAGCGGCATCTACTCGGTCAGGTACGGCGGCACGCGCGACCACGTGCGGGCCGCGACCGTCGTCACCGGAGCCGGCGACGTCCTCCGCCTCGGCAACCGGGCCCGCAAGAGCGCGTCGGGCTACCACCTGCTGGGGCTTCTCGTCGGCTCCGAGGGGACGCTCGGCGTCATGACCGAGCTGACGCTCGCGCTCGCGGGCCTGCCCGCCGAGCGGCGACGCGGCGGGTTCGCGTTCCCGGACGCCGTCTCGGCCGCGCGCGCGACGGCGGAGATGTCGCGCCACGGCCTCGATGTCGCCGCGGTGGAGTTCCTCGATGCGCCGACGATCGCCGCCCTGAATCGCTTCCGCGGTTTCGGCCTGCGCGAGGCGCCGTCGCTCCTCGTCGAGGCGCACGGGAGTCGCAGCGGCGTGGACGAGGTGTGGGGGAGCGTCGCCGAGGTCGCGGGAGGGGCGGGCGGAACACCGATCGACCTCCCCGATCCATGGGCCGTCCGCGAGCTCGCGACCCGGGCGGTCGAAGCGCAACGTCCCGGCGCGGCGACCGTCCGCTCCGACCTGGCGATTCCCATCGGCGCGCTGCCGGCGCTCGTCGGCGCGTGCGAGCGGATCGCCGCCGAGCGGAGCGTCGTCGTCCACTGCTTCGGGCACGCGGGCATCGGCATCCTGCACGCGCTGATCCTCGCCGATCCCTCCGAGCTCCCGACCGCCGAGGCGGCGCGCGACGAGCTCGTCGAGACGGCGATCGGCCTCGGCGGGTCGTGCTCGGGCGAGCACGGCATGGGGCTCGGCAATCGCCGCTATGCCGCCCGCGAGCACGGGGCCGCGCTCGCGCTGATGCAGGGCCTGAAGGGCCTCTTCGACCCGCACGGGATTCTCAACCCCGGGAAGATGTGGTGAAACCGGAGCCCCATGCGCATCGTCGTCTGCGTGAAGCACGTCCCCGTCCTGTCCGCGCTCCGCTTCGATCCCGAAACGCGGCGGCTCGTCCGTGAGGGCGTGCCCGGCGAGGTGAGCGGGTTCGACCAGCGCGCCCTCGGTGCGGCCACGGCGCTGCGCGAGCGACACGGCGGCGAGGTGGTCGCGCTCACCATGGGGCCACCGGTCGCGCGCGAGAGCCTCGTCGTCTGCCTCGCGCTCGGGGCCGATCGCGCCGTGCACGTGATGGATCCCGCGCTCGCCGGGTCGGACACGCTCGCGACGGCGCGCGCGCTGGCGGCGGCGTTGCGGCGCGAGGCGCCCGACCTCGTGCTCGTCGGGCGGGCGAGCACCGACGCGGAGACGGGGCAGGTCGGGCCGGAGGTCGCCGAGCTGCTCGATCTCCCGCAGGCGACGGCCGTCCGCAAGATCACGCTCGACGCGACGGCGCGGACGTTCGACGCCGAACGCGAGACCGACGACGGCTACGAAACGGTGCGCGTGCCGCTGCCGGCGCTCGTGACCGCGGCGGAGGACATCGCCCCGGAGCGATTCCCGAACAAGGCGGAGCGGCAGGCGGCGGCCGAGAAGCCGATCGCCGTCGTCACGCTCGCCGACCTCGGCGTCGACGCGGCGCTGGTCGGCACCGCCGGCTCGCCGACCTGGGTCGCCGGCGTCGAGCAGGTCGACGTCGCGCGACGCGGCGAGCTGGTCGCGGGCGACACCCCGCAGGCGCAGGTGGACGCGCTCGCCGAGCGCCTGCGCGCGCTGGGTGCGCTCGCGACCGCGCACGACGATCGTCCGATCCTGCCCGCGGCGACCGCCCGCACGGGGCCCGCCCTCTGGGTGGTCGTCGAGCCGGCGGGCCGCGGCCTTCGCGGGGTGACCCTGGAGCTGCTCGGCAAGGCGGCCGAGCTGGCGGTCCGTCTGGGCGGTCCCGTCGAGGCGATCGTGATCGGTGGCGGCGGCGAGCATGCGGACGCGCTCGCCGCCGCCGGCGCCGATCGCATCCTCGTCGCCGAGGGATCGTCGCTCGTCCCGTATACGACCGAGGCGCACGCGGCGGTGCTCGCCGACGCGATCCGTGCCCGCAAACCGCGCCTGGTCCTGCTCGGGTCGACCGCGCGCGGGCGCGATCTGGCGCCGCGGGTGGCCGGCAGACTCGGGCTCGGCCTCACGGGTGACGCGATCGACCTCCAGGTCGACGCCGAGGACCGGGTACGGCAGATGAAACCCGCCTTCGGCGGGACGATCGTGGCGCCGATCCTCTCGAAGACGGCGCCCGAGATGGCGACGGTGCGCCCTGGGATGCTCCACCCCGCCCGTCCGGACCCCGCACGGAAGCCCGTGGTCGAGCGCCTCGCGGTGCCGGAGATCGCCGGCCGGGTGCGGGTGGTCCGCGAGGCGGCGGGCTCCGACGACACCGCGGCCGCGCTCGACACGGCGTCCCTCGTCCTCGGCGTCGGGCGCGGCGTGGGTGGTCCCGACGGCGTCGAGGCCGTGATCGCGCTCGCCGAGCGGCTGGAGGCCGCCGTCGCCGCGACGCGCGAGGTCACCGATGCCGGATGGCTCCCGCGCCAGCACCAGGTGGGCCTCACGGGGCGTGCGATCGCTCCGAGGCTCTACGTGGGCTTCGGCTTGAGCGGCGCCATGGAGCACATGGTCGGCCTGCGGCGCGCCGGAACCATCGTCGCCATCAACAAGAGCCCGAAGGCGCCCGTGCTGAAGGTCGCCGACCTCGGCCTGGTGGCCGACGTGCATGCGGTGCTGCCGCTGATCGAGAGCGCGCTGCGCCCGTGACGGTCCCGCGCACGCCCGACGTCCTCGTCGTCGGTGGTGGGGTCATCGGCTGCGCCATCGCGCGGGAGCTCGCCGGAGCGGGTCGCTCGGTCGTGGTCGTCGATCGCGGCCCCATCGGCGGGCAGGCGTCCTCGGCCGCGGCCGGCGCCCTCGGGGTGGCGAGCGGGAGCGACGAGGGCGAGCGGCTCGAGCTCCGGCGGGCGAGCTTCGGGGCCTTCCCCGATCTGGTCGCGTCGTTGCACGAGGAGACGGGGCTCGACGTCGGATTCGAGACGCGCGGCGTGCTGGCGTTCGCGTTCGACGAGCGCGATACCGCCCGCCTCGCCGATCGCGTGACTCGCCGTCGCACGCAGGGGCTGCGAGCGCAATGGCTGGACGCCGCCGAGGTTCGAGCGCTCGAACCTCGAGCGAACGACGCCGCCGTGGGGGCGGCCCTCTTCCCGGACGACGCCCAGCTCGAAGCGGCCGCCTTCACGCAAGCGCTCGCGGCGTCGGCCCGGCGCCGCGGCGCGAGCATCGTCCCCGGGGTCCCGGTGCTCGCGTACGAGCGCGGCGGCGATCGGATCGAACGGGTTCGGGTGGGCGGCGAGTGGATCCATCCACGCGAGGTGATCGTCGCCGCCGGGCCCTGGACACCGGCCGCGAGCGGCGTCGACCCCGGGGTCGCCGTCGTGCCGGTCCGGGGCCAGATGCTCGCGCTACGTCCGGAGCGTCCGGTCTGCGGCCACGTCCTCACCGCCGGCGACGCGTTTCTCATTCCGCGGCGCGACGGCGAGGTGTGGGTCGGCGCGACGTTCGAGGACGCCGGCTTCATGTGCGCCGTCACCGGCGACGGCGTGCGGCAGCTCCTGGGGCACCTGGCCCGCCTCACGCCCGAGGCGCTCCGCGCGCCCATCGTGCGCGCCTGGGCTGGCCTTCGCCCCTCGGTTCCCGGCGGCGGGCCCGTCATCGGTCGCGCGCGGGACGCCGGGAACGTGCTCGTCGCGACCGGACACCATCGAAACGGCATCCTGCTGGCGCCCGTGACCGCACGGACCGTCGCGGCCCTGGTGGACGGCACGCCGCCACCGCAGGCCGCGCGCCCCTTCGTGCCGGCCGGCAGGGCCTGAAGCCCACGAGATCGCCGTGGACCGGTAGGCCGCCGCCGGGTAGGTTTCCGGCCCGGCAATGCCGATTCGGAAGACTCTCGTCGGCGTGGTCTTGGCGGCGACCCTGGCCCTTGCGGCGTCCGCGGGCGCCGCATCGGGGCGCGCCGTCGGTGTCACCACCCTCACGTTCACTAAGACCTCGGTGACGACCGGCCTGCCGCGCGTGCTCACGACCGTCGTGTGGTACCCGGCGGTCCCGAAGACGGGGATCGCGGAGGCGTTCGGCCAGCGCGACGCGACCGTTCGCCGCGGGCGCTTCCCGCTCGTCGTCTTCTCGCACGGCACCTGCGGCAGGCCGACCGAGGCGTCCTATTTCACCAAGGCGCTGGCGAGCCAGGGCTACGTCGTCGCCGCGCCGCCGCATCCCGGCAACACGATCGACGACGGTCTCACCTGCGCCACGAACGAGGTCTTCCTCGATTCGGCCGCCAACCGTGTGCCGGACGTGCGCTTCACGCTCGACTCGATGCTCGCCGCCAACGACGACAGCTCGTCGCCCTTCTTCCGGCGCCTGCGCCCCGACGAGGTCGCGATGAGCGGGCTGTCGTTCGGCGGCTTCACGACGCTCCTCGCCGTCCAGGAGGAGCCGCGCTTCGTGACGGCGCTCGCGCTGGTGCCCGGGGGCACCGCGTTCCTCATGCCGGGCGACATCGGCATCCCGATGATGGTGATCGGCTCCGAGCGCGACACGGTGGTCGGGTTCGCCGAATCCCAGCGCGCGTACGATCGCCTGGCGGGGCCGCGGTTCCTGGTGGAGCTGCTGGCCGCCAATCACCTGAGCGTCGTCGACGACTGCTACAACGCCACCTTCGGCCTCGACCTCTGCATCCCGGGCGACATCTCGCAGGACGCCGCCCACCGTCTGGTCCTGCGCTACGCGTTGCCGTTCTTCCGCCGCTACCTCGCGGGCCGGCACGTCGCCCCCCGCGAGCTCACCAAGCAGGTCGAGGGCGTGGTCCTCACGGCCGAGCCGCGACGGAAGTAGTCTCAGCTCTCGGCGGGGCCGGCCTCGTCGACGCGGCGGACCTGCTGCTCGAGCACCGTCATCTGCAGGCCCTTGGCCGTCTGGATCACGAGCAGCGGGCCCTTGCGATCGATCACGGTGAAGATGCCCGGCACCTGCAGATTCACGACGCGGTCGCCCAGCTGGATCCCGTCTCGTGCCATTCGGGACGCGGAGATTGCCGTTCGCCCACCTGGATTGCAAACCGATTGCGTCTTGGCCGCCGGCCGGTGAGTATCGACGCGATGATCACCGGACAGGCCGAGCGCTTCGTCGCGCAGGCGTGGCTCGTGGCGCGCATCTACGCGGGCTACAAGCGCATCCAGCTCGCGCGCCGGCTCGGCGTCGGGGGCGGCGATCCGTCGCTCACCCGCCAGCATCGCCGCAGCGCCGAAGCCACGTATCGCATGGCGACGCGGCTCGAGGGCCTCCCGATCAAGGTGTGCCAGTTCCTCGGCTCGCGCGCCGACGTGCTCCCCGACGAGTACGTCGAGGTGCTCTCGCTGCTCCAGGACCGCGTGCCGCCGCGCCCGATGGACGTGATGCGCCCGGTCCTAGAGCAGGGGCTCGGGAAATCCATCGCCGGCGTCTTCACGGAGTTCGACGAGCGGCCCATCGCGTCGGCATCCCTCGCGCAGGTGCACCGCGCGCGGCTGCGCGACGGCCGCGACGTCGCGGTGAAGATCCAGTACCCCGAGATCGCGCGCCTGGTCGCGACCGACATCCGGAACTTCACCTTCCTGGTCGGCGTGCTGGCGCGCCTGGAGCCCAACTTCGACTTCCGCGTGCTGGTCGACGAGGTGACCAAGCTCGTGCCCCTCGAGCTGGATTTCGTCAACGAGGCGACCAACGCCGAGCGCATGGCCGTCTGTCTGCAGGACCGTGCCGACGTCTTCGTACCGCCCGTCGTCCGCGAGTGGAGCTCGGGCCGTGTGCTCGTGTCGGAGTTCGCGCCGGGCGTGCGGTGCACCGATCTCGCCGGCATGGCCCGCATCGGCGTCGATCCGAAGGATGTCGCACGCCGCCTCTCGGAGATCTTCACCGAGATGATCCTCGTGCACGGCTTCTTCCACGGGGATCCCCATCCCGGCAACATCCTGATCCAGCCAGGTCCCCGCATCGTGCTGCTCGACTTCGGGCTCGCGAAGGCCCTGCCCGCCGACTTCCGCAGCGCGATGGCGCGCCTGACGCTCGCCATCATGGGAGGCAATCCGAGCGACGTCGCCGCCGGGTTCCGGGCGCTCGGCTTCCGGACGAAGAAGGACTCGGACGAGAGCCTCGCGATGCTGGGCGAGGCGTTCATCGGCTTCGCCCTCCGCACCGGCCGGGCCTACGCGGACGCCGACATGATGGCCAAGTTCAACGACGAGCTGCCGCGCGCCATGCGCAGCAATCCGCTCGTCCAGGTACCGGGCGACATCCTGCTCGTGAGCCGCGTGATGGGCCTGCTCTCCGGCATCGGGAAGCAGCTCGGCTCCGAGGTCGACCCGGCGGCGCTGCTCCTACCCTACCTTGCGGGCGCGGCGCCGGGCGCCACCGGAGCCGCGTGAGCGCAGCATCGCGGCGATCTGCTTCAAGAGGATGTCCGCTTCCAGGTTCACGGCGTCGCCCGGCCGCCGGGTTCCGAGCGTGGTGTTGCGAAGCGTGTGGGGGATGAGAGCCACGGTGAAGCTCGTTCCGCGGCAGGCGAAGAGCGTCAGGCTGACCCCGTCGACGGCGACCGAGCCCTTCTCGACGAGGTAGGGCGCCAGGTCCTTCGGGGCCCGGAAGCGATAGAGCATCCAGTCGCGATCGGGCGTGATCGATTCGATCCTGCCGACGCCGTCGACGTGGCCCAGGACGACGTGCCCGCCCAACCGATCCCCGAGCCGGAGCGCCCGCTCGAGGTTGACCCGCGACCCGGTCCGCACGCGACCCAGGGTCGTTCGCCGGAGGGTCTCGGGCGAGACCTCGACCGTGAAGCGCCGGCCCCGGAACGACGTCACCGTGAGACAGGCGCCGTCGATCGCGATGCTCTCTCCGAGCGCCAGCCGCGGCAGGGGCACCGCCGCCTCGAGCGTCACCCGCGTGCCGCCACCCTTGGGCTCGACGCGCAGGACGCGCGCGGTCGCCTCGATGATGCCGGTGAACACGCGGCGGCAGCCTCCTCAGGCCTTCTTGCCGAGAAGCAACCGAGCGACCCAGTGGTTGCTCCCCTCGCGCTTCGTGATGTCCTCGATCTCCTTGCGATCGAGCCACACCCCGTGCTCGCTCGGGCAGGTCTCGACGGCGACGTCCGCGCGCTGGACGACGCTCATCTTCTCGCCGCATCGCGGGCAGCGGGCAAAGCCCTCCGCGGCGGCCTTGGCGTGCCGTTCGCGGAGCTTTTCGAGCTGCTTCTTCGAGAGCTCGGAGAAGTAGCGGTCCTCCTCCGCCTTCTCCCGCTGGTGCAGCTGGTCTCCTAGGCGGTCCTTCTCATCCGGCATGACGTCTCCTGGACAGGCGTTCGTACTCCGCATGCGCCCAGTTGCGCAGGCGCCGCGCCCACTCGAACTCGTGGCTCAGCACCGACAGGGCCACCACGACCAGCAGCAGCCCCGGACCCGGTACCAGCGGGAGGGAGAGGATGCAGCCGACGATCAGCAGGACGAGCCCCACCACGACGCGGCCGGCGCGGACGGTGTGCTTGAGCATCCGGAGCAGAGAAGTGTCCCATGCACGCTCCGAGGGGTCAATGCAGCGAAATTGCTGGCATCCGTGGGGATGTTGACAGCACGGGTCCGGCTCGGTCACGAAGGACGACGGACGCTGCGATGGACGCTCGCGAAAAGATCATCGAGACCGCCATGCGGCTCTTCTCGACCCAGGGCTACAGCAACACCTCGCTCTCGCAGGTCGCGAAGGAGGCGACCGTCTCGAAAGCCCTCATCTTCTGGCACTTCGAGAACAAGGAGAGCCTCTTCCGCACCGCCGTCCAGCGCACGTTCGAGCCCTACATCATCAACGTCGTCGACGACCTCGAAGGGCTCACCGAGGTCGACCAGATCAAGCGGCTGATCGACGAGTACTACGAGTTCGTCTCGAAGAACATCTACTCGGTGAAGTTCTTCCTCGGCCTCGTGCTGCGGGAGGAGAAGCACCCCGACGACCTCGTGGCACACATGACCGAGCTGCAGCGGATGTACCGCAACCTGCTCGCCGACGTCATCGACAGCGGCCGGCAGAAGGGGGTCCTGCGGCCGAACGTGAAGCCCGAGCTCGACGCGGGCCTCATCATCAGCGCGCTGCACGGGCTCCTGGTCCAGGGCTTCCTCGGCCGGGCGGCGCCGGAGCGTTTTCCCGCCGAACTCGACCACTTGAAGGCGACGCTGGTCGACACGCTGCGCCGTTGACACAGCGCATCGGCCTTGACTTCCGCTGGGGAATCTCCGATAGGCGCGCCCAATGCGGAATCGGGCTGGCTGGCTGGGGGTGTTGGCCGTTCTGGTGTGCGCACCGTCTTCCTGGGGGCTTTATCTAGATAGTGCGCGACGTTTCGATGTCCGTTTGCGAGGATACGCACAGCTCGGCATCCTGACCCAATCGTCGGACACGAAGGGCTGTCCGACCCAGGCCGATCTCGCGCGCGTGAACGCGCTGACCGGCGCCGCCAAGCAGCAGGCCTACGCCCAGCTCTACACGACGTGCCCGCCCAATTACGACGCCGGCGACCTCGGACAGGAGCGCAACTTCTACAACCCCGAGTTCGACGCCAACCTCACGGACTTCATGGGCTGGGCGGGCGCCGACGACTTCAAGTTCCGCTTCGCGTGGTGGGGCTTCTACGACGGCCTGTACGACTATCTGAACGGACCCTGGGACGAGCACCGGCGCCAGTACCTGGCGCGCTTCTCGCAAACCGACGATCCCGCGCTGCAATCGAAGTTCTTCAAGGACGAGAACAAGAATCCGCGGAAGATCTACGCGAGCCGCAACCGCATCAACGAGCTCTACCTCGACTACACCCACGGTCCGCTCTTCGTCCGCGTCGGCCGGCAGGCGATCTCATGGGGCGAGTCCGACACGATCGCGCTCCTCGACATCTCGAACCCGTTCGACCTGACGCTCGGTGCGCCAGGGCTGTTCCAAGACGTGGACGAGGCGCGCATCCCCCTCTGGACGCTGCGCTCGACCATCAAGCTCCTCGACAACTGGAAGGACATCTCGAGCCTCTTCCTCGACATGTACATGGTCCCGGGCCCGATCGACACGACCGTCCCGATCAACCCGATCACGGCCGGCATCAGCCCGTTCAACCCCGACCAGTCCGACCCGCAGTTGAACATCATCGCACAAGGCCAGTCTTCCACGCTGCAGACGGTCATCGTCGACAAGCTCCCGAAGAACGACTGGTCGAACACCCGCTGGGGCGCACGCCTCGCCGGTGTCTTCATGCGCGACTATACGGTGCAGGGCTGGTTCTTCCGCACCTTCAACCAGGCGCCGGCGCCGTTGATCCTGAACCAGTCGGGCATCGGTCTCACGACCAAAGATCCGCCGCAGACGACGCAAGTCGACAACCGCGGTTTCCGCACCCCCATCTGCAGGAACGGCCTCACGCCCGCCGGGCGCCGGTGCGGCAACAAGGCACCCGTCGTCAACCTCCTCGACCGGCGCCTCGAGAACGTCGTCGGCATCTCCGCGACGTGGTTCAGCCAGCCGGTGAACGGCATCTTGAAGACCGAGATCGAGTACTTCAACAACGAGGCATCGTTCATCCCGACGCAGAACCTGAATCCGCGCGTGCAGATTCCCCCCGCGCTGCGCCGAGCGATCGGCGACAACAAGAGCTACTCGAACTCCGTCGCGATGGCCAACTACCTCCGGTGGGTCCTCGGCTACGATCGGAACTTCTTCTTCCGTCCGCTCAACCCGTCGAACAGCTTCATCCTGGTCGCGTCGTACAACAGCCAGTTCAACCTGAGCGAGAAGGGCGGGAAGGACTTCCGCTACCCGAACACCAAACCCGGGCACCCCAACACGCGCATCATCCCGCACAAGGGGTGGAACTGCTCCATTCCCACGCTGTGCGTCGGGATCGACCCCCACGACTACGAGGATGCGTACCAGTACGAAGGGTTCCTGCAGGCGACGGTCCGCACGGACTACATGCACGGCAAGCTCGAGCCTAGCCTCACCTTCATCGCGGACATCAGCGGCATGTTCGCCGTGAACCCGTCGCTCAGCTACCGCCTGACCGACAACGTGCTGCTCGGCGCGAACTACATCGCCATCCAGACGACGGGGCGCAAAGCGGGCATCGGCACGTTCAGCGCTCACGACATGCTCCAGCTGCGGATGACGCTGCAGCTCAACTAAGCCTGCGTCGCTAGTCCGCTGCGCGACGGACCTGGAAGTACAGCGACAGCCCGAAGTAGTACGCCGGGTAGAGGAGCGACCAGGTGAGCACGCCGCGCGGTGCCGAGTCGAAGTTGGCGAGCGCCCAGAGGATCGCCGCGCCCCACACGAGGCCCAGGCCGATGGTCGGCGCGCGCAGCTCCGTCATGCGTGACGGATAGAGATAACGCAGCGGCACGAACACGAGGACGGCGAGCGTCGTGACGACGGCGGCGTTCAACGCCGGCGGCCACCCGAGCACGTAGAGGTAGAACGCGACCACGTTCCAGTACGACGGGAACCCCGTGAAGAAGTGGTCGGCGGTCTTGGCGGCGACCTGGCTGAAGCCGTAGCCGCTCGCGAGCAGCACGAGCGACGCGACGGGAACCGCGACCGCGCCCGGCAGGAGCCCCATGTGGACGATGAAGAACGCGGGGACCGCCACGTACGTGAAGTAGTCGACGATGTCGTCGAGGCGGCTCCCGTCGACGAACGGCAGCACCTCCTTCACGCGGACGGCGCGGGCGAGCGTCCCGTCGATCGCGTCGATCGCGACCGTGTAGGACATCCAGAGGAAGGCCGTGCGCGCGTCGCCGTGCAGCGTCGCGAGGATGGCCAGCAGTCCCGCCGGCGCGCTCGACGCCGTGAGCAGGTGCACGCCCCACGCCGCCGCGCGCCGCCCCGCAGAGAACCCGTCGCGGGGCCCGCTCATGGCGGCCTCTTCTAGCGTCTCACCCGCGGCAGGTGAAGCGGCGACGCCCGCGCGGCGGGCACGAGAGCGAGGTCGTGAACGTCTGGGCGCCCACCTGCAGGCTCGCGCTCACGACCGGCATGGCGTCCGAGCCGAGCGCGACGTTGCGGGCGACGACCCGCACCGAGTATGCACCGTGCCGCCCGCGTCGCAGGACGATCCGCGCCGACGTGCTCCGGTACAGGAGCCGCCCCCGCAACCTGCCGCCGACGCGACGGAGCGTGCTCGCCGGGTTGGCCGTGTCGACGAGGACGCCGCCACCGCTCGTGAGCACGACCCGCGCCGTCTCGACGTCGACGCCGTCCGGCAGCCCGATCGCGCCGCGCCACACGAGCGCACCGCGCCCCGTGCCGTCCAGGACGCGCGCCTCGCTGTCCTGGATCGGCTGGCAATTCTGCTGGCCGCCGGTCATCGGCACGAGCGGACATGGATCGCAGAGATCCCCTTCGCCGTCGCCGTCGGTGTCGGTCTGTGCGGTGTTCGCGAGCCCCATGGCCGGGTCGTCGCCGGGACAGTTGTCCTTGTCGTCGGCGATGCCGTCGCCGTCCGCGTCCTCGGAGCCCACGGGGTTCGAGGGGTCTGGATACAGGAACCGCAGGGCGGCGACGTCGTCGGGCCGCACGCCTGCGCCGCGGCCGTCGAAGTGCGCGCGGTAGTACATGGTGGCGTCCTTCAGGGCCGGGGACGGCTCGTCGTCGCGCTCCGAGGAATGCCCGAGCCCGATCGTGTGACCGATCTCGTGCGTCGCGACCTCGGCGAGGTTCGTCTGAGTCCAGAAGCCGCACGGTCCGAACCCGGCGTTGAACGTGATGTTGCCCTCGGCGATCCGCCGGAAGCGCACGCCGTTCACGATGTCCGTCTCGGTCGTCCCACGCCCCTTCGTGCAGTAGCCCCCGAGGGCGAGCACGCCGCTGCAATTCTGCGGCTTCGGCATCTCGTCGAAGGGGTCGCCGAAGAGGATCTGCGAGGCGCCGTCGCACAGGAGCGGCGCCAGCTGCGCGGAGCCGCCGCGCTGGAGCACGATGCTCGCGCCCGAGACGTTCGTCCACGCGGCGAAGGCCGCGTCCAGCGCCGCGAACGACGCTTCCTGCCCGAGCGCCGGATCGCCCGCCGCGTCGACGCCGTAGACGACCGGCTCCCCGAGGTCGGCTTCGTGCCAGCGCGCGCTCGGGTTGTCCATGAACGTGTACCGCTCGACCGTGGGGGAGAGACGTTCGAGCCCTGGTGCCGTCACCTCGGCGGGGATCCGCACGAGCGGCGCCCCGGCGCTCCCGCCAGACGCGATCGCCTTCGCGATGGTGCGCATGAGCCGGCGCAGCTTCAGACGCCGGACCGGGCTGCCGCCGATGACCGGTTCCGCGACCGAGCGTTCGGCGACGTCGTCGCCGCCCGCGCCGGGCGCAAGATGGAACTGCCCGAGCCCCAGCGCGGTCGTCCGCGCCGTGCCGTCGTGCCCGGCCGACAGGAACAGGAGATCGCGCTCGCCGACAGTGAAGACGGGCGATCCGGGGATCACGAGCCCGCGCTCGGCGAGCTCGCCGCCGGGCTGCTTCAGCACGATCTCGCCGTCGATGGCGCCCTTGGGGCTCGACTCGACGTGGACCGTGACCAGCGTGTCGATCGCGCCGTCGCGCCCCCCGACGGTCTCGACGTGCGTGATCCTGCCGACCACGATCGCATCGGCGGCGCGGGCGAGCGTGCGCTCGCTCATGGCGACGAAGGTGGTCGCGTGGCCCGCCGGGGCGGCGATGCCCAGAGCGACGAACGCGACGACGGCCAGCCCGATCCCTCTCCCCACGTCTTCCTCCGTTCCCATGTGCGCGATGCGCGCCTGGCCATGAGCAACGCAGGTGCCAGGCGCACAGTGGAGGAAAACGCGGTCAGCACGGTCTCATGTGCCGGATCGCCGCGTCGAAAAGCCGGCGACCCGCCGAATGTCGGCAACTAAATGCCGGGGCGCGTGAGGGCGAGCAGCGCACGGACGTCGCTCGCGCCGGCGATGCGCGTCGCCGCAGCGGCGAGCGCATCGATCCGATCCGGCGCGAGCGCGCGGCGGGCGAGACCGGCAAATTTTGCCCGTTGCTCCGGGGGCGACGGGAAGCGCTCGGGATCGCCCGTCGGATGCGTGATCCGCGCCTCGTGCCGCCCGCCGTCGTCGAGCGTGATCCGCACCCAGCAGGGCCAGACGCGCGGGAACATCGCGTCGAGCGCAGCGTCGCGTACGGGCTCGACGCGGTCCATGAGCCGACGAACGAGCGGGTCGTCCCAGTTGCGCGGTACGAACTCCGCCGGCGACGCCGCACCGCGTACGAGCGCGACGGCCAGGCTGAAGGGCAGGCTGAACTGCGCGTCCACGACCGAGCCGGGCCGGCGCTTCGCATCGAGCGGCTCGCAGACGATCGCGAAGCCAGCGTTCACGATCCCGACCTCGATGCGCGCGACGCGCTCGGGTGTGATCGCGTGCTCACCGCGCAGCGCGAGCACGGCGTCGATGGGACCCTGCGCGTAGCGGCAGCAGGCGTGCGGCTTCACGCCCGTGTGCATGAGCTCGTAGTCGTCGAACCGGTCGAGCGTCGCTCGCGACGCGCCCTCGCCGTACGCGTGCAGGAAGCCGAAGCGGCCGTCGACGATCGTCGCCGGGCCGCGAAACCCCGCGCGCGCGAGCGCGGCGGCGTGGAGCCCGGCGCACGCCGCCCAGCCCGGGTGCAGGCGCTTCGTCCATGCGCCGTCGGCGAGGAACTCCATCGAGCCCGCGGCCTGGCTTCCGGCGATGCCGAACGCGGACGTGAGCGCGTCCGCGTCGAGGCCGATAACGACTCCGGCGGCGGCCGCCGCCCCGAACGCGCCGCAGGTCCCCGTGGGATGGAAGCCGCGCCGGTAGTGCGCGGCCGGATCGAGCGCGATGGCGAGCCGCGCCGCCACCTCGTAGCCCGCGACGGCGGCCCGCAGCAGCGTCTCGCCCGAGGCGGGAGCGATCTCGGCCGCCGCGAGCGCCGCCGAGAATACGCTGGCTCCCAGATGGATCGAGCCGCCGAGGTGCGTGTCGTCCATCTCGAGGGCGTGGGCCGCGGCGCCGTTCGCGATCGCGGCGTGCGGCGGCGCCATCCGCTCGTTCGTGCCGATGATCGTCGCGTCGCCGGCGGTCGCGAGCGCCGCGAGGCCGCGCCGGAGGACCACCGTCGACTCCTCCCCCGCGCCGCCGAGCGCGACGCCGAGGTAATCGAGGAGGAGCTCGGCGGCCCGGGTCGCGACGGCCTCCGGCAGGCGCCCGGTCCGGATCCGGTCGACGCGCGCTGCGATCGCGTGGGCGGCGGCCTCGCTCACGACGGCTCCCGCGCCGCCGGCAGGTGCGTCTTCCAGGTCGCGAAGCGCTCCTCGCGTTCGTCCTCCGAGAGACGCGGCTCGAAGATCCGGTCGCGATGCCACGTGCTCGCGAGCTCGTCGGTCGTCGCCCACACGCCCGTCGCGAGCCCCGCCAGATACGTCGCGCCGAGCGCCGCCGCTTCGAACATCGCCGGTCGCTCGACGGGAATGCCGAGCGCGTCGGCCTGCGCCTGGAGCAGGACGTCGTTGCGCGCCATGCCGCCGTCGACCCGCAGGACGTCGGGCGGCGGATGGGGGCAGTCCCTGCGGAGCGCGTCGTACACCTCGCGACACCGCCACGCCACGCCCTCGATCACGGCCCGCACGACGTGCGCCCGCGTCGCGGCGCGCGTGAGACCACCGATCACCGCGCGCGCCGTCGGCTCGAGATATGGCGTCCCGAGCCCCTGGAACGCCGGGATCGCCCACACGCCGCCGCTGTCGGGAACCGACGCTGCGAGCGCGCCGCTCTCGGCGGGCGTCGCGATGATGCCGAGGCCGTCGCGCAACCACGTGATCGCCGCCCCCGCCGTGATCGCCGTCCCTTCGAGACAGAACTCGAGCACCCCGCCGCGTTGCCACAGCGCCAGCGGATAGGTGCCGTTGCCGCCCCAGAGGATGTCGGTGCCGGCGTTCAGGTCCAGCATCGCGGCCGTGCCGTACGAGATCTTCACCTCGCCGGGCGCGAGCCGGAGCTGGCCCATCATCGCCGACTGCTGATCGCCGACGAGCGACGCGACCGGGACCGCGGCGAGCCCGTCGGTCGCGACGCGCCCGACGACGCCGCTCGTGTCGACGAGCGTCGCGATGGCGCTGCGGGGAATCCGGAGGGCCGAGAGGATCGCATCGTCCCAGTCGCGCGTGACGAGATTGTAGAAGCCGCTCGGCACGCCGTTGGACGGGTCGGTTGCGAACACGCCGCCGGCCGAAAGACGGAAGGCGAGCCACGTGTCGAGCGTGCCGCAGGCGATGCGTCCCGACGCGACGCCGGCGCGGTCCGCGTCGACGCGGTCGAGCATCCACTCGATCTTCGAGGCGGCCATGAGCGGGCTCACGAACACGCCCTGGCTCATCAGCTCCGTGCACCGCGCCTCGGCCCGCGAGTCCGACCAGGAGATCGCCGGGTGCAGCGCGCGCCCCGTGGCGCGCTCCCACACGACACCCGTGCCGCGCTGGGTGGTGATGCCGAGCCCGTGCACGCGTGACGCGTCGACCTCCGAGAGCGTGCCGCCCAGGACCGCCACCACCGCGCGCCAGAGCGCTTCGGTGTCGTGCTCGACGAGACCCGGTGCGGGATGATGTGGCAGCGTCTCCTGATAGCGTTCCGCCACGAGCCGGCCCGCATCGTCCACAGCGATCGCGCGGACGCCGGTGGTTCCGGCGTCGAGCGCGAGGACGAGCGGCGCGGATCCTCTCGACATCGGCGTCGTCTTCTATGGCATCCCGCGCAGCTTCGTAAACTCGCCGGCTTCGCCCTTGACCCGCGGGGCAAGGCGCGGTTGTGTGGGCCCATGCTCGTGAAGATGCGCCGCGACGCGACGCCCGACGAGGTGAAGACCGTCGAGCGCAAGCTCCACGACCTCGGCTTCAAGACGGGCCGGCTCGAGGGAACCGAGCTCACGCTGGTCGGCGTCTACGGAGACATCTCCAAGCTCCCGGCCGGCGAGATCGCCGAGCTCCCCGGCGTCGAGCAGCTGATCCCGATCTCGCGCGCCTACAAGCGCGTCGCGCAGAAGGGCACGCCCGAGAAGCCGATCTTCCGCACGGTCGCGATCGGCAACGTCGCCTGCGGCGGTGACCGGCTCGCGTTCATCTCGGGACCCTGCTCGGTCGAGAGCGAGCGCCAGATCATGGACGCGGCCCGCATGGTGAAGGAGGCGGGCTGCGACGCGCTCCGCGGCGGCGTCGTGAAGTACCGCTCGAGCCCGTACAGCGGCTGGGAGGGCCTCGGCGCGTCGGACGCCGAGTCGCTCCGCAAGGGGCTCGACCTCATCGTGAAGGCGGGCCGGGAGTTCGGCCTGCCGACCGTCGTCGAGATCCTCGATCAGGGGGACGTCCCGCTCTACGAGGATGCCGGCGTCGACTGCCTGCAGATCGGCGAGCCAAACAGCAAGAACCAGGCGTTGCTCAACCGCCTGCGTACGACGAAGCTCCCCGTGATCCACAAGCGCGGCAACTCGCTCGACACCGAAGCGTACCTCCTCTGGGTCGAGCGCATGATGACCGGCGGCAAGGAGAACGTGATCCTGTGCGAGCGCGGGATCACGAGCGCCAACCGCTACACGCGCAACACGCTCGACGTCGGCTCCGTCGCCGCCTTCCGGTACCAGCTCTCGGCGCTCCCGATCGCGGTCGACGCCTCGCACGGCACCGGCATCCGCGACCTCGTCCACCCGGCGACGCTCGCCGGCATCATGGCCGGCGCGTCCGTCGTGCTCGTCGAAGCGCACCCGAATCCGCTGATCGCGAAGTCCGACGGGCATCAGGGGCTCTTCCGCGAGCAGCTCGTGGCGCTCGTCAAGGCCGCGCATGCGACGTGGAAGCTCCGTCGGGAGCTGGACGGTGCGTACATCGCGTCGTCGGCGCTCGAGCACGGCTACAAGGATCGGATGATCGAGGACCGGAAGCGGTTCTTCGGGAAGTGAGTGGCGGTGCGCGCGGCGGGCGTGGGGGCGTCCTCGTCGCTCGCGGTCCTCGGGCCACGTGCGCCTCGTAGGCCGCCGCATCACAGCCGCCAACCGGGGCGCGCGCAGGGCCCTGCGGGCTCGCTCTGAGGACGCCCCCACGCCCGCCGCGGCATGGTGCACTACGCACCGAACGAGCGCTTCGGTCTTCGCTCGCGATCTCGCTGGCGCTCGATCGCATCGAGCGCGGCACGCGCGTCGGCGCGCGACGTCGCCTCACGTGTAGCTGGATGGATGGGATCGCTTCCGCGGCGATTCAGCTCGAGTCGGGTGGCTGAGGCGGCGGGGGGTCGTTGCGGGAGCGCAGCGAGCCGCGGCGGGGGCGGGTTGCGCTCGGAGCGAGCCCGCAGGGCCCTGCGCGCGTAGCGGTTGGCGGCTGTGATGCCGCGACCTACGAGGCGCGCGTGGCCCGAGGACCGCGAGCGAAGAGGACGACCCGCCCCCGCCGCGCGCACCCAAACGCTACCGCAGCAGCGTCCCCGGATTCATCAGCCCCGCAGGATCGAGCGCCCGCTTGAGCGCCTGCAGGACGGGATACGCCGTCTTCAGCTCGCGCTCGAGCCACGGCACGCGCAGCCGTCCGATCCCGTGGTGGTGGGCGATCGTGCCGCCGGCGGCGATCGTCGTCTCCATCACGCATCCCCACGCCGCGAGGTAGAGCCGCTCGGCGTCCGCGTAGTCGTCGGGCTTGATCGCGAAGGTGATGTAGAGGTTCGTGCCCTGGCCGTAGCTGTGCGAGCTGTGCGCGCTGCCGGCGATGAGGCCGGGCACCTTTCCGAGCGACGCCACCACCCGGTCGTAGAGGGCGCTCACGCGATCCCACGTGGCGGCCACCTCGATGGTGTCGACGACGAGGCCGTTCTGGAGGAAGAAGTCCCAGGACGGCACGTTGTTGCGGTTGCCGAGCCAGTGCGTCACCGGTTCGGCGCCGACCGACGTCGCGCGCATCGCCTCGGCGACGTCGGTGCAGGCGCGGAGCTCGGCGCTCGCGAGCGCCGCCGGTCCCTCGCAGACGACGAGCAGCATGCAGCGATCCGCGGGCGCACCATGTGCGCTGAAGTGCCGGGCGCTCTCGAGCTGATCGTAGAGCCGCACGACCGCCGGCCGCCAGCCCGGACGGACGATGCGCCGGATGGCTTCGAGGCCGTCGGCCATGGTCGGGAAGGCGAAGCTCGCCACCTCGCGGCGCTCGGGGAGCGGGAAGACCTTCAGCGTCGCCTCGGTGACGATGCCGAAGGCACCTTCGGACCCGAGGAAGAGCTCGCGCAGCTGTGGGCCCGTGGCCGAGCGCGGGAACGTGTCGAGGCGCACCACGCTGCCGCTCGGCAGCACCGCTTCCATGCCGAGCAGGAGGTCCTCGATGTTGCCGTACTTGGTGGAGAACTGCCCGGCCGAGCGCGTGGCGACGAGGCCGCCCACCGTCGCGCGCGCGATCGACTGCGGGTAGTGCCCCGTGGTGTAGCCGCGGGCCGTGATGGTGGCTTCGTAGACGTCGCCCATCATGCCCGCCTGCACGCGCGCGGTCAGCGCCGTCTCGTTGAGGTCGAGGAGCGCATTCATGGCGCGGAGGTCGATGACGAGCGCGCCGTCGGGTGGCACCGCCCCGCCGAGCACGCCCGAGCCGCCGCCGTACGGGACGATCGCGACGCCGTGGTGCTGCGCCGTCCGCACGGCGGTCGCGACCTCTTCGGTGCTGCGCGGCGTGACCACGCACGCGGGACCGCGGCCGGCGCGTCCCTGGAACTCGCGAAGGTGGGCGAGGAACCAGTAGTCGACGCGATGGGCGGCCAGCGCCTCCTTGGCCTCGGAGACCCGATCCGCGCCGAGCGCCTTCGCGAGCACCTCACCGATCTTCGTCATGCAAAGCTCCTCAGGCCGGCGGCGAGGCTGCGGTAGCGATCGATCTCCTGCGCGGTCCGCGCGTCGTCCCAGCCGAGGCGACGTGCCATGATCGCGGCGGTCGCTGCAACACCGCCGAGCCCCTGCCCGGCGTCGAACAGGAGCGCGCGCGTCCGGCGCTCGAGGACGTCTTCGAGCGTCAGGGCCATCTCCTCGTCGATCGCGTGCTCGATCTCGACGCGGAGGATGCCGGGGAGACCATCGACGCACGCTCCGCTCGCGTCGCGCGCGAGCAGGCGCGCACAATGCCCGCCGTAGAGGCGACGCAGCCGGCTCTGCTCGTGGGGAGCGAGCCCACCCGGCAGCGCGGGCGCCGGCGCCTCGCCGCCCGGAAGCGGGACGTCGCTCGTCGTGCAGGGGGCGAGGCGGCGCCCGAGCCGCTCGCCGACGAGATCCACGATGCGCTCGGCCATGCGGCGATAGGCCGTGAGCTTTCCGCCCGCGATCGACACGAGCCCGGTCGCGGCGTCGACCATGGTCTCGTCCTTGCGCGAGATCTCCGACGGCGACTTGCCCTCTTCCGCGAGCAGCGGGCGAAGACCCGACCACGTGCCGGTGACGTCCGCCGTCGCGATCGCGACGCCCCGGAAGGTGCGGTTCGTCGCCTCGAGCAGGTAGTCGGCGTCGGCGCGCGTCACCTCCGGGACGAGCACCGCGTCGGGATAGAACGTGTCGGTCGTTCCGATGTACGTCATGCCGTCGCGCGGGACGACGAAGATCGAGCGCTTGTCCGACGCGGTCATGATCACGCTGTGGGTGACCGGCAGGCGCGCGTGGGGCACGACCAGATGGATGCCCTTGGTGAGCTGCAGCCGCCGCCCGCCGCTCGCCCCCGCCCGCCGCCGGAGCTCGTCGACCCACGGGCCGGCCGCGTTCACGACCACGCGGGCGCGCACCCTGTACGTCTCGCCGGTCAGCGTATCGCGCACCGTCGCCCGGCCGGCTTCGAGGCTCACCACCTCGGCGTGGTTCGCGACCAGAGCGCCGGAAGCGTGCGCACCCTGCACGTTCGCCAGGACGAGGCGTGCGTCGTCGGTGAGGTACTCGGTGAACGTGCCGGCGCCGTAGAGGCCCTGGGCGGACAGAAGCGGCTCCTCTTTCAGCGCTTCGGCGCGATCCCACATCTGGTGGCGATCGCCGGCGTCGACCGGCGCCACGCGTTCGAACATGAAGAGGCCCGTCCGCAGCTTCAGGTGCGACGCCATCCGGTAGGTCGGCATCACCATGAGGAGCGGCTCGGCCAGGTGCGGCGCGATGCGACGCAACACCGCGCGCTCGGTCGCCGCCTCGCGCACGAGGGCGATGTCGCCCTGCTGCAGGTAGCGGATGCCGCCGTGGATCAGCTTCGAGCTGCGGCTGCTCGTCCCGGCGGCGAAGTCGACGGCCTCGACGAGGCCGGTGCGCACCCCGCGAAGCGCGGCGTCGCGAGCGATGCCGGCGCCCGTGATGCCTCCGCCGATGACGAGCAGGTCGAGCTCGCTCGCCCCGAGGTCGCGCAGGGCCGCGGCGCGCGACGCGGGCGAGAGCGACGGGGCCACGCCGCCCTCGCGGTCAGCGCTTCACGCCGAGCTCGGCGAGCATCGCCTGCGCCTCGGCTACCTTGTCCGCGCGTCCGAGCTCTTTGGCGACCTCGAGCGCACGGGTCGCGTACTGGAGCGCTTCGTCCCGCTGGCCGCGGTAGCTGCACACGCGCGCGAGGCCCAGGCGGGCCGTCACCGTCTCGGGGTCCAGCACGAGCACGCGGCGCAGCATCTGCTCGCCGCGCTCGACGTCGCCACCGAGCAGGCGCGGCAGGCGCACGAGGAACGTGCCCTTGGCCGCGAGCGCGCGCGAATCGTCGGGCCGCAGCTCGAGCGTGCGGTCGAGCTCGGCGAGCAGACCGCGCAGCGCGAGGACGTCCGTGATGCTCTCGCCATCGAGCCGCATCGTCTCGCCGCGATTGCAGAAGACGGCGAAGTGGGCATCGGCGCAGGTGTCGTCGAGCGCGACGGCGTGCAGGGCGAGCTTCTCGCCGCGCGCGAAGGACGCCGCGCGCTCGTCACGATCGGGGAGCAGGCGACCCTTCTCGCATTCGGAGATGGCCTGCGTCGCCAGGTCGGCCGCGGTGGGCTCGGCGAAACACGGCCGACCGAGCAGGAGCAGGCACACACCCAGCAGAGTGGCGCGCACGAGCAGGCGCTGGCGCATGTGAGGGCGGAATCATGCAAGACCGTCGCCGGGG
>DATJZY010000009.1 GCA_035577985.1 Candidatus Eisenbacteria bacterium | reverse complement strand
CTCGGGCGGCTGCGGGCTGGTCTCGTCCTCGATCGCGTCCGAGATCGCCGTGCCGTCGTCCTCGTTCGGCTCGTCGAGCGAGAGGGGCTCGCGCGAGAGGCGCAGCAGGTCGCGCACGATCTCGATCGGCAGCTCGACGCGCGCCGCGACCTCCTCGGCGGTGGGCTCGCGCGACAGCTCCTGCGCCAGAATGCGCATGGCGCGGGTCACGCCGCCCATCATCTCCACGAGGTAGACGGGGACGCGAATCGTGCGGGCCTGGTCGGCGAGCGAACGCGTGATGGCCTGGCGGATCCACCAGGTCGCGTAGGTCGAGAACCGGTAGCCGCGCCGATGGTCGAACTTCCCGACCGCCCGCATGAGGCCGATGTTGCCCTCCTGGATGAGATCCAGGAGCGGCAGGCCGCGGTGCAGGTAGCGGCGGGCGACCCACACGACGAGCCGGAGGTTCGCCTGGACGAGGCGTGCGCGCGCCGAGCTCGCGGCGCGCTCGATCGCATCGATCCGGCGACGGAGCGTCTCGGCCGCCGTTCGCTCGGCGGCGGTGATCCGGCGGCGCGCCGTCGTGTCGCTCGGCTCCGGCGCGCGGAGGTCCGCGACGACACGATCCACGTGCGCCGAGGCGAGCCGCAGGCGCTCCAGCACCGCGCCGAGCTGCGCCTCGACGTTCGCGCGACGCGTGGCGCGCACGTGTGCAGCCTCGGCGCGCATGCCCCGAGGCCGCGGGCGGCCGAGCTTCTCGTGCTCGCGGGCGAGGCGCAACGCGCGCGCGACCTGGATCAGGAACCGCCGGCGCAGCCAGGTGTCGCCGGCGGCCTCGGCCCGTTCGCTCGCGTCGTCGTCGCAGACGTCACACAGGGCGATCTCGCGGAGGCGGACACGGTGCGCGAGCGTGCAGAGGTAGCGCAGCCCCACGACCGAGCTCATGGCGACCACGAGCCGCTCGCGTCCGGCCTCCTCGATCTCGCGCGCGAGCGCGACTTCCTGCTCGCGCGTGAGGAGCGACTCGCGCGTCGTCTGCTCGAGGTAGAGGTGCAGCGGGTCGAAGTCGCTCGCGTCCTCGGTCTCGACGTCCTGCGGCTCGGCGTCGGCTCGCGGCGGAACGTCGACGATCAACTCGTCCGACACCTCGACGACGACGTCTTCGAGCGGCACCAGCTCGGGCTCGATTGCATCGTGATCGAGCAGGCGTTCCGTCGCGTGCTCAATCGGCATTTGCGCCCGCCACACATGTGTCGCACGCTACTTTCCTTCAATTGGGACGATCCCTAGTCACGTAGGGGTTTTCCCCTAAGACCAGGTGTTGCGTGGCGCGACGCGTCAGCCCGACGCGCGTCAGCGCGTCGTCGGCTGCGCCAGGATCGCCAACCGAACCAGCTCCGCGACGGACGACGCCTGCATCTTCTCCATCACGTGCGCGCGATGCACTTCCACCGTCTTTGGCGACAGGCGTAGCACCACCGCGATCTCCTTGTTCGGCTTGCCGGCCACAACGAGATCGAGCACTTCGCGCTCGCGTTGCGTGAGGAGGCCGAGGCGCCGCACGGCCTCGCCGCGCCGCTCGCGTGCCTCACGCTCGTGGCGATCCATCTCGATGCCCTGACGAACCCGGTCTAGCAGGAGCTGGTCACTGAACGGCTTCTCGATGAAGTCGAGCGCGCCCGCCTTGACGGCTCGGACGGCCATCGGGACCTCGGCGTGCCCGGTGACGACGATCGTCGGCAGCCCGATGCCGCGCCGTGCCAGCTCGGACTGCAGGTCGAGCCCGCTCATCCCCGGCATGCGCACGTCGAGCACGAGGCACCCCGGCATGTCGCTGCGGACCGCGTCGAGGAAGGTCTGGGCATCCGGGTACGTCTCCACGCGCACGCCGGTCGATTCGATCAGCCAGCGCAGCGAGTCGCGCATGGCCGGATCGTCGTCGACGACGAACACGACGGGCTGTGCGGCCGGCCTCATACCGGCGCGGGTCCGCGCTCGGCGCGGGTCCGCAACGTGAAACGGAACACGGTCCCGCGCGGCGGGTTCGGCAGCGCCCACAGCCGTCCTCCGTGCGCCTCGACGATCGAGCGGCTGATCGAGAGGCCGAGGCCCAGGCCGTCGGGCTTCGTGCTGAAGAACGGATCGAAGAGCCGGGTCGCGGCGTCCGGCGACACGCCGGCGCCGGTGTCGCTCACCGCCACCTCGACCGTGTCGTCGCCGACGCGCCGGGTGCGAATGCCGAGCACGCGCTCGTCGCCGTTGTTGCTCGTCATCACCTCGAAGCCGTTCTGGACGAGGTTCAGCACGACCTGCTCGATCTGGATCGGATCGACCTCGGTCGGGAGCGCCTGCGGCGAAAGCTCCAGCTCGAGCCGGATGCTCGCGCGGCGCGCCTCGGCGTCGGCGAAGCGGAGCGCGCGCCGGACGACGTCGTTCAAGTCCACCGACTCGCGCCGCGACTCGCCGCGCAGGAAGTCGCGGATGCGGCGCAGGATCTCGCCCGCGCGCAGCGCCTGGGCGGAGATCTCCTCGAGGATCTCGAGCAGCGCCTCCTTCGGGAGGTCGCCGGCTTCGATCCGCCGCACGCAGCCGCGTGCGTAGCTCACCACGGCGGCGAGCGGCTGGTTCAGCTCGTGCGCGAGACCCGCCGCCATGCCACCGAGCGTGTTGAGGCGCGCGGCGTGCGCCACCTCGGCCTGGTGCTGGCGCGCCTGCGCTTCGGCGAGCGCGATCTTCGAGCGTCCCTCCTCGACGCGGTGCCGCTCGAGCGCGTAGGCCATGTAGATCGACACCGACGAGCTGACCACGACGATCACCGGCAGGTACATCGCGTAGCGGTCGCCCTCGACGTTCTCCGAGATCCACAGCACGCAGAGCGCGGTCAGCGCCTGCGTCACGAGCTGCGGCCGCACGCCCCAGGGAAGCAGCGTCGCGGTGCCCATGGTCAGCACGGTCAGGAGAAGCGGTGTCGTCACCTCGTCCTCGGTGACGATGCCGGACCACGCCGTCGTCACGCTGATCATGAAGACGGCGAGCTGCGCGACGATGATGGTCCGCGTGCGCCCGAGGGGACGCCGCAGGATCCAGAAGAAGCCCGTGATGAGGGCGATCTGGAGCGCCTTGATCGCGTAGATGCGGCCGAGCTGCTGCGGGTGCAGGAACGGGTCGGTGATGCCGAACAGGGTGATCGACGTGAGGCAGAGCCACAGGCCCGTTCGACTCCGCTCGACGAGCAGATCCTCGCGATCGTCGGCGAGCAGGCCGTCTAACGCCGCCACGCCTCGGGAGTACCGCCCCGGGCGCGAACTGGCAACGGTGACCGCGCGGCCGCTAAGGCGTCGCACCCTTGCCGGTGTCGAGGGCGAAGAGGCTCACGTCGATCGTGCCCTCGGTCGCGACCACGTCGGCGAGCTGCTGGACGCGGGCGAGCCAGCCCTCGGTCCGCTTCGGGCTGACGCCGTAGCGCTCGCGGTCGAAGCCCGTGACGTGGGCCCGGATACGCAGGAGGCGCGGCGCCTCCGGCGTCGCGGGCGGCACGTACGTCACGGTCACGTGGATCGATTCGGCGCCCTTGTCGTCGCGCGATCTGCCGCACACGGTGAACGTGCCCTTCGCGTCGACCGTGACGGCCTTCCCAGGCTCGATGGGCTTCGGCAGCTTCACGGCCGGCAGCTCGAGCTCGATCCGACACGCGCTCGGGTCGACCTTCTTGTTGGTCGCCCACTGGCGGAAGTGGTCCGACTTGGTGTCGTCATTGTCGACCCGGATGCCGGCGAGCGGAACGGAGCAGGTGGCCGAGCCCTCGAGCTTCTCCTCGTCCACCGTGAGCGTGCAGCCCACCTGCGAGCTGACCGCGGTGATGCGCTCGCCGACCGCGGAGTCGAAGATGGCCGTGAACTGATTGCGCCCCGCATCGGGATCGACCTTGAAGGTCGTCGCGGCCGCGGCCGGCATCGCCGCGGCGACGAGAAGCGCCATGGCCGTCCGTCGCAGGATCATCGTCAGCATGGAGGAGTCTCCTTGCATGTTGGATCGTTTCGAGAAAGGTGCGATGCCGCCCGACGGACGGGGTTTCCGAAACCCGCGAACGCGTCCCCGCATCGAAGGGACGCATGACGGAGGCGATCATGGCAGGCGAGGTCCCCGCGGCGCCAACGGACGCGCCGGCGGCGAGCGGGGGGAGGATGCGCCTCGTCGTCCTCGGCCTCGCGATCGCGGCGCTCCTCGTCGCCGCGAAGACGCTCCCGGTGACCCAGAGCCTCCTCGCTTTCGTGTCGTGGGTCCGGAGCGCCGGACCGGCCGGCATGGCGATGTTCGTGCTGGCGTACGTGCTCGCGTGCGTGCTGTTCCTGCCCGGGTCGATCCTGACGCTGGGGGCCGGGTTCGCGTACGGGGTCGTGTTGGGCGTTCCCCTCGTGTGGATCGCCGCGAACCTCGGCGCTGCCGTGGCGTTCCTGCTCGGCAGGACGGTCGCCCGCGAGGCGATCGCCAGGCGCGTCGAGGCGAACCCGCGCTTTGCGGCGATCGATCGCGCCGTGGGCCGGGAGGGGCTGAAGATCGTGCTGCTGACGCGCCTGTCGCCGGCGTTTCCCTTCAGCCTCCTCAACTACGCCTATGGCCTCACGAAGGTGAGCTTTCGCGACTACGTCGTCGGCTCGCTGGTCGGCATGGTCCCGGGGACGATCATGTACGTCTATCTGGGCTCGCTGCTCACGAGCGTGTCCGAGATCGCGTCCGGAACGACCGCCGGCGGGCCGGCGCGGCAGGCGCTCACCTTCGTCGGCTTCGCGGCGACGGTCGCCGTGACGGTCGTGATCACGCGCATCGCGCGGCGCGCGCTCGCCGAAGCGACGGCCGACGCGCCGCTCGCGCGCAGCGCCGCGCCGGCGACGACACCGCGGCCGCACGATCCGGGCGCGCCCCTGGTCCTCCCGGACGACGAGGCGAACCGCGCGCTGCTGGGTCACGTGCATCCGAGCGGCCGCACGAACCCGACGCCCTCGGGGCGCTACAACCTCGTCGTCGTCGGAGGCGGGACGGCGGGTCTCGTGTCGGCGGCCGGCGGCGCCGGCCTCGGCGCGAAGGTCGCGCTCGTCGAGCGGGCGCTCCTCGGCGGCGACTGCCTCAACGTCGGCTGCGTGCCGTCCAAGGGCATCATCGGCCCGGCGCGGATCGCCGCGATGGCGCGCGACGCCGCCGCGCTCGGCGTCCACACCGGCGAGGTCCGCGTCGACTTCGCGGCCGTCATGGCGCGCATGCGGCGCCTGCGCGCCGGGCTCGCCCCCACCGACGGCGTCGACCGCTTCACGCAGCTCGGCGTGGACGTGTACCTCGGCGAGGGCCGCTTCACGAGCCCGACCACGCTGGAGGTCGACGGGCGCACGCTCGAGTTCTCGCGCGCCGTCGTCGCGACCGGTGCGCGCGCCGCTGCGCCGCCGGTCCCCGGCCTCGGGGACGTCGACTACCTGACGAACGAGACCGTGTTCTGGCTGACCGAGCTGCCACGGCGCCTCGCCGTCATCGGTGCGGGCCCGATCGGCTGCGAGCTGGCCCAGGCGTTTCGACGCTTCGGCGCCGACGTGACGCTCCTCAACGCCGACCCGCACGTGCTGCCGCGCGAGGACGCCGATGCGGCGGCGATCGTCGAGCGGCGCCTGCGCGCCGAGGGCGTGACGCTCGTGAACGGTGCCCGCATCACCCGCGTGGCACGGCGCGGCGCGGAGACCGTCCTCGACTACGAGACGAGTGGCGCTGTCACGAGCGCCGTCGCCGACCGGGTCCTGGTCGCGGTCGGACGCGCACCGAACGTCGAGGGGCTCGGGCTCGAGGCCGCCGGGGTCGCGTACGACCGCACCGGCGTCACCGTGAACGACCGCCTCCAGACGACCAACCCGCGCATCTACGCCGCCGGCGACGTCGCGTCGCGCTTCCAGTTCACGCACGTGGCCGACGCGCTCGCGCGCGTGGTGCTGGCGAACGCGCTCTTCCTCGGACGGCGCAAGGCGAGCGCCCTCACCGTCCCGTGGTGCACGTACACCTCGCCCGAGATCGCGCACGTGGGCCTCTACGAGCACGAGGCCGCCGCGCGCGGCACCGCCGTCGACACGATCACGATCCCCCTCCACGAGGTCGACCGCGCCCGCCTCGACGGCGAGGACGAGGGGTTCTTCCGCGTCCATCTGAAGAAGGGCAGCGACGAGATCCTCGGCGCCACCCTCGTCGCGACGCACGCGGGCGACATGATCTCCGAGATCTCCGTCGCGATGGCGGGCAAGCTCGGCCTCGGCAAGCTCGCGAACGTCATCCATCCGTATCCCACCCAGGCCGAGGCCATGAAGAAGGCCGCCGACGCGTGGAACCGCACGCGTCTCACACCCACCGTGAAGAAGATCTTCACCTGGTGGCTAGGAGCTCATCGATGAAAGCGATCGCCGTCTTCCCGAAGACCCGCACCGTCGACCTGATCGACGTGCCGGAGCCCCGGCTCGAAGCGCCCACCCACGTGAAGCTCCGCATGCTCGAGGTCGGCGTGTGCGGCACGGATCGGGAGATCTGCCGCTTCGACTACGGCACGCCGCCCGACGGCAGCGACCACCTCGTGATCGGCCACGAGTCGCTCGGCGAGGTGGTCGAGGTGGGATCCGAGGTGCGCGGCATCGCTGCCGGCGACCTCGTGATCCCGATGGTGCGGCGCCCGTGCCCGCACAGGAACTGCACCGCCTGTCGCGCGGGCCGCCAGGACTTCTGCTTCACCGGCGACTTCAGCGAGCGCGGCATCAAGAGCCGGCACGGGTTCATGACCGAGTACGTGGTCGACGACGCCCGCTACATGAACGTCGTGCCGCGCGCGCTCCGGGACGTCGCGATCCTGGTCGAGCCGCTCACCATTGCCGAGAAGGGCTTGATGCAGGTGTGGCAGATCCAGCAACGCCTCCCGTGGGCGTGCTCGATGGAGGCTGCGCGGTCGCACGCCTACGGCCACTCGGCGGTCGTGCTCGGCGCCGGCCCGGTCGGGCTCCTCGGCGCGATGGCCCTGGTCGCGCAAGGCTTCCAGACCTTCGTGTACTCGCGCGAGAAGGCGCCCAACCCGAAGGCGGCGCTCGTCGAGTCGATCGGCGGGCGCTACGTGTCGGCCGAGGAGACGTCGCTCGAAGGGCTCGCCAACCGGATCGACGGCATCGACGTCGTCTACGAGGCGACCGGCGCGTCGAAGGTGGCGTTCGACATGCTCTCGGTGATCGGACCCAACGCGATCTTCATCTTCACCGGCGTGCCGGGCCGGAAAGGGCCGGTCACCGTCGACACCGACGTCCTCATGCGCAACATGGTGTTGAAGAACCAGGTCGTGTTCGGAACGGTGAACGCGAGCAAGGACGCCTTCGAGGCGGCCATCCGCGACGTCGCGCTGTTCGATCGGCGCTGGCCGAAGGCAGTGCGCAGCCTCATCACCGGCCGCTTCCCGATGGCGTCGTACCGCGAGCTGCTCACCGGCGACGCGACGGGAATCAAGAACGTGCTGACGATCGCGTAGGTGCGACGAGGAACTTCGGTCGCAGGACGACGAGCGCGGCGGGCAGCGTGACCAGGGCGGTGGCGGCGCTCGTCACCATCCAGAGCGCGAGGAGCACCGCCATCTCCGCGACGAAGCGGAGATCCGTCACGGTGAAGCACAGGACGCCCGCCGTCATCGCGAGGGCCGTGAACGCGACCGTGCGGCCGGCGCCGGCGATCGCCTCGCGCACGGCGTCGTCGAGCCCCATGCCTTCCTCGGTCCGCTCACGCACGCGGCTCAAGATGTAGATCCCGTAGTCGATGCCGAACCCGACCCCGACGGCGACGACGGGGAGCGTGTTGAGGTCGAGACCGATGCCGCGCGCCGCCATGTAGGCGTTCACGACGAAGTTCGCGAACGCCAGTGGCACGACGAGCAGCAGCGCGGCCACCAGCGAGCGGTATGTGACGGCGGTCACGAGCAGGATCACCGCGAACGCCGCCGTCGTCATGAGCGCGTCGCTGCGCAGGATCTCGTCGTAGATGGCGGCCATGACGCCGATGAACCCGCCGGCGAGGCGAAAGTGCGCCCGATCGAGCGGGTGCTCGGCGATGAACTTCTGGGTCGCCGCGACCACGCTGCGCACGCTCTCGACGGTGTGGTCCCGGCAGTAGAACGTGACCTGGCCCGCCGAGAAGTCGGGCGAGAAGTAGCGGGCGCTCGTGCTCGGCGGGATGAAGCCCCAATACGTGAAGAACGTCTGGGCCGCCTCGATCTCGGTCGACGGGATCACGCCCCACTTCGGCTCGAGCTCGTTGAAGCGCTCGCGCATCGCCTTCAGGATGTCGACCGGCGAGGTGCTCCACCCGACCGCCGGCACGCGCTCGACGTAACGCTGGAGCTGCTCCATGGCGCGCAGGAGCGCCGGCCGGTAGAGCGCCCGCGGATCGTCGCCTTCGACCACGACGATGAAGGGCTCGCTGCCGCCGAATTCCTCCTGAACCGCACGGTGGCTCCGGTTGAATTCGGAGTCGGCGGCGAGAATGCGGGACGCGGAGCCCGCCGCGCCGATGCCCAGCCGCGGGAGGAGCGCGACGGCGACGGCGACCACGACGCCCGACAGCGCGAGCGCCCTCCAGCGCCCGCGCGGCCCCGTGACGCCCTTCGCGAGCGCGACGGCGCCGCGCGCGAGCCATCCCCGCTCGCGGGAGCGAATCGTCTCGATGTCGGGCGCGCGCAGGTGCGTGTAGACGATCGGGTTCAGCAGCAACTCGGTCACGACGAGCGACAGGAGCCAGAGCATCGCGGTCAGCGCGAGTGCCCGCAGCGCCGGAATGGCGACGATGCCGATCGCCAGCACGCCGAGCGCATCGGTCATGATGCCGGCGACGGTCGGCGCGAAGAGACGCGCGAAGGAGCGCTGGACGGCCTCGCCTTTGCTCTCCCCTTGCGCCAGCTCCTCGTAGTAGCGGTCGTGCATCTGGGCCGAGTGGCTCACCGCGCGCGCCGTGATGAGGAACGGGATGACCAGCGTCAGCGGGTTCACGGCGAACCCGGTCAGCTGCACGAGCCCGAAGCCCCACACCGCGGCGAGCCCGCCCGAGATGGTCGGTCGCAGCGCGCCGCGCCAGTCGCGGAAGTACTGGTACAGCAGCACCCACGTCAGCGCGATCGCGACCGCGAACGCGATCAGGACCTGGTGCTCCAGCGCGAGGACCCACCCGTTCTGCCGGGGTTGTCCCGCCACGTAGACGGCGACGTTCTCGTCGGCGAACGGGAGGATCGTCTCGTTCACCGCCTGGAACAGACGGCGGTCATCGAGGCGCTTCTCGGCGAATCCGGCGCGAATGAGCGCGGCACGTTCGTCGAGCGAGATGAGGGTGCCGAGGACGTAGCCCGACGAGCGTGCGAGACGCCCGATCTCGTGCGCCTCGGCCGGCGTCACGTCGGCGCGCGACATCAGCGGATCGGCGGTCATGCGCCCGCCCGACTGCACCTGGACGATCCGCACGAAGCGGCTCGCGATCGAGTCGACCTGGTCGTGGTTCACGCCCGGCAACCGATCGACCGCCTCCGTCGCACGATAGATCGTCCGCAGGATCTCGGGCGTGTAGATCGTGCCCGATCGCGCCTCGAGCATGATCGTCAGGACGTTCGCCTCGCTGAACGTGCGGTGGTAGCGCCGGTGGACCTCCATGAACGGGTGGCCCTGCGGCAGGAGGTCCTCGTAGCGGAATTCGACCCGCACGCGGGCGGCGACGACGCCGAAGGCGAGCGTGACGGCGAGGACGGCACCGACGACCCAGCGGTCGTGTGCGACCAGCCAGGACCCGAGCCGCGACATCCGGCGTCCTCTACGTTGAAACGCTGCACGCATCCAATCGCGCACGTCGGGTACCGGCGAGCACCGATGGCTTGCTGCCACGGGCGCCGCCTTGCTAGCGTCGCCGGACCCGCATGGAGTTCGGCCTCTTCTTCGAGCTGTCGGTGCCGCGTCCGTTCGAGGGCGGGGTCGAGCGCACCGTCTACGAGAACTCGCTCGCGCAGGTGCGCCTCGCCGACGAGCTCGGCTTCGACGCGGTGTGGGCCGTCGAGCACCACTTCCTGGAGGAGTACTCGCACTGCTCGGCGCCCGAGGTGTTCCTCACCGCCTGCGCCATGCAGACGCAGCGCATCCGCGTCGGCCACGGCGCCGTCGTCTGCGTCCCAGAGATGAACCACCCCGTGCGGGTCGCCGAGCGCGCCGCCGCGCTCGACATCGTGTCGGGCGGACGCCTCGAGCTCGGCACGGCGCGCTCGTCCACCTGGACCGAGCTCGGCGGCTTCAACGTCGATCCCGACACCACCAAGAAGACGTGGGACGAGTACGTGCGCGTCCTGCCGAAGATGTGGACGCAGGAGCGCTTTGCGTGGGACGGGGTGTCGTTCTCGATGCCCGAGCGCAGCGTGCTGCCCAAGCCGATCCAGAAGCCGCACCCGCCGCTCTGGGTGACCGTCACGAGCCCCGGCACCGAGCTCGACGCTGCCGAGCGCGGCATCGGGTCGCTCGGCGTCGCGGCGGCGAGCTTCGCCGAGCAGGAGCGGCGCACGCGCGAGTACCACCGCCGCATCCGCCAGTGCGATCCGGTCTCGAGCGTCGTCAACGACAAGGTGGCGACGCTCAACTTCCTCTACTGCCACGAGGATGCGCGCCAGGCGGCGACGACCGGCATGCGCATGCTCGGCCTGTTCTCGTTCTTCAACGCGAACCTGCTGCCGACGCGCGAGGCGTATCCGACGCGCGCCTACCAGTCGCTCGGCGCGCTCGCGCCCACGCCGGGCGCCGAGGCCGGCAGCCCCGGCGATCCGCGCGGCATCCCCGACGGCATCGCGATCGGCGATCCCGCTCGCATCGTCCAGGCGATCAAGCGCTGGGAGTCGATCGGCGTCGACGCGCTCAACTTCATCGTCAACGCGGTGGAGGCGATCCCGCAGGCGGACGTGCTCGCGAGCCTGCGCCTGTTCGCAGCCGAGGTCATGCCGCACTTCCGGAAGGGGCGCTGAGGTGCTCTTCGGGACGGCCGATGTCGGCGCGCTCGCCGCGGACGCACCGGTGATGGAGCGTCTCGACACGGAAGCGCTCGTCCTCCCGGCCGCGTGGGTGCTGCAGGTGACGTACGAGATGCCGGCGGCGGCACGCGAGGTCCTCCTCCCGCCGGCGCTCCACCCGACCGATCCGCCGCTCGTGTCGTGGACGTTCCTGCGCTGCGCGTTGGGTCCGCTCGGCGCGTTCGCCGTCGCGCAGCTCCGGGTCGAATGCCGGAGCGGCCTGCGGCCACGCGGCTTCCTGGTCGCCGCCGTGATCGACTCCGAGGACGCCGGCCGCACGCTCGCGTCGCGCTGGGGCTACCGCGCGCGGCCCGGCGAGGTGCGGCTCGCGCGCCAGTACGACGCCGTCACGGGAACGGTGCGAGTCGGCGAGCGGACCATACTCGAGGTCGCGCTCCGCGATCCCGACCCGCTCGGCGCGCACGACATCCAGTACACGGCGAGCATGCACCTGGCGCGGACGCCGCGCGGCCCGCGGCTCGTGCAGGTCGATCCGACGTTCGCGGTGGAGCGCGCCGAGCGCGGCCGCCCGCATCTGGTCGCGTTCGACGCCGCCGCGTGGGGCGACGCGCGCATCGCCCCGGCGCACCCGGTCTCCGCGTCGATCGCCGTCGCCGACGTGACGCTGCCGAAGCTCCGCTATCTCTGCCGGCCCGACGTGTGGGCGTTCGAGGGCACGGAGAGCGTGTAGAGACCGACCCAAGACTACGTCTTGGGTCGACCTCTTAGCCGTCCCCCAGGTCGACGGCGAAGGCGATCTGGCCGCCCTCCTCGGCGATGCGTCGGAGTCCCGCCCGAGCCGGACCATCCGAGCCGCTCCATGCGGCGCGGCTCGCCGGCGGCAGCGCGCGCAGGGTGACGACGACGGCGCGCAGGCCGGTCTCGTCGACGAGCGTCTGCAGCGCGTCGCGGTCGGGCAGGCGGCGGGCCGCGTCCATGCGTTCGGCGAAGCCCCGGGGCCAGAAGCTCGCGTAGCCGTTCACGAGGGGCCACCACTCGCCGATCGACCGGTACATCGCAGCCGCCTCGAAGGGCGGCTGGCCCACGGGCAGCTCCAGGACCGGGCCGCCGGTCCGAGCGATAGCCGTCCGGAGCGAAGGCGGCAGGCTCGGCGCCGGCAGCGTCTCGTACGGCGCACGCGGAGCGAGCTCGGCCAGCATGACGACCAGCGCCGCGGCGGTGAGCGCACGGCGCGCGAGCGCCGAACCGCCGGCGAACGCATCCACACGACGGTACAGCTCCGCGATCGCCAGCCCGACGAGCAACGGCCCGCCGGCGAGGAGGTCGGTCGACAGGCGCTGCAGGCTGCGCAGCGGGCCCAAGCGATCGAGGATCTCCGGACGGCCGAGCGCGACGGCGTACGCGATCGTCGGAACGCCGAGCACGAAGCCGAGCCCGGCCCAGAGCGCCGCGTGGCGCCATCCCGGCTCGGCGAGCCCGCCGCGACGCCAGGCGAGGAGCGCTCCCAGCGCGACGATGCCGACGCCGTACCAGACGCCGGCCGGCTGGGTGCCGATCGCGATCGACGGCAGCGATGGAGCCGGCAGGTCCTTGACGCTTTCGAGCAGCGCCGCGATCGGCGCGCTCCACGGACCCGGGTGGGCGGGGTCGAGCCCGCGCCATGCCACGAGGTACCCGAGCGACAGCGGCGACGTCAGCGCGCAAGCGATCCCGATGCACGCCACGAGGCGCCAGCCGTCCCGCCGCGCGCTCGCGCGTGCGATGCGGGCGGCTGCGACGAGACCGAGGGGGACGAGCGCGCCCAGCGTCGCGAAGATCGGATCGACGAGGCTCTGGAGAACGAGCGCGCCGACGAGCACCGCGGCGCCGCCTGCGCCGAGCGGGCGCTGTGCCCCGCCGTAGACGATCCACGGCAGGCCGACGAGCATCGCGCACAGCGGCGCCGTTCCGGCCGACGTGCGGATCGTCGGCGATGCGAGCAACGCGAGGCCCGCGAGGAACGCGGCCGGCACGCAGCGCGTCCAGCGCCGGACGACCTCGGCGACGCCGAGCGCAGCCAGCGCCAGGCCCGCGAGGAACGCGACGGCGTAGGCGAGGGACGCCGATCCGGACGCGGCGTACACCGGAGCGAAGAGGGGGAGCGGCCCCAGCGCGGGCGGCGCGTAGAAGAGCGCGTGCGGCGTCGGATGGAACGCATTCGGGGACGGCAACAGTGCCGGGTCGGTCGTGAGCGCGTGGGTGTGCCAGGCGAGCAGCCACGCCGCCGACAGGATGTCCACCTGGCGGAACGCACCGGCGGGATTCGGCAGGTCGGTCGTCGCACGACGTGCGAGCGGCCAGGTGAGCCAGACGGCGATCGCCGCGTAGGCGGCGAGCATGAGGAGAAGCCGGGCGCGCACCGCGAGCGCATAGGTGGGTGCCGAGCGCCTTGTCAATCGTGCGACGGGTCGCCGGCTCGCACGCGCCGATATCGCGCCCAGCTCCACCGTTCGACGTGACGGGGGGCGCCGTCGCGTGCGAACCGGCCGCCCAGAAGCTCGGTGTCCTCCGGCAGCGCACGCTCCGTGCCGGCCACCACGGCAACCGACTCCGCCGCGCGTGCCGCCTCGACGACCGCGGGGTTACGGTCGTCGACCAGTGTGACCACGGCGAGCTCGCCGCCCGAGAGCGGGTCCAGGACGGACGCCGTCCACGTGGGCATGACGACGTACCGGACGTGCTCCGCGACGAGGTCCTGCGCCAGCGCGCGATGTGCGGCGAGCTCGTCCGGAAGGAGCAGCATCCGGGCCTGCGAGAGCACGGACCACGCGCCGGCGACGGCGAGCACCAGGCACACGACCTGGCGCGCCCGGGCGCCGAAGCGGTCGGCGGCGATCACCGCACCGCCCGCCAGCAGCGGGACGATCAGCAGCAACGCGAACCAATAGCGTCGCGCCTCGAAGTAGCCGCCGCTCGTGGCGGCGCTGAGGACGATCAACGCCAGGTGGATGAAGGGAGTCGCTCCGAGCGCCACCAGGATCGGCCGGCGCTCCTGCCATCCTCGCACCGCGAGGAGCGCAGCGGCCGTGACCACGACGAGAAGCGCCGCCACCGCCCACGCATCGGCGATCCTTGCGAACGTCGACGCCGGAGGGACACGGCTGCGGCCGAGGGACTCGGCGAACGAGATCCCTTCGGGAAGCCGGCTGCGTGGATCGCCGGCCACGTACGCCGGGAGCGAGAGGAGGCCTTCGCGCGTGTTGGCGAGCGTCACCGCCATCGGCGCAACGTCGGAGAGCGGGACGAGTCGCTCGACTCCGACGGCGTATGCGGCGGGATCGGCGCGGTAGAGGAGCTCGGGTACGTCGCCGGCGACGAACCCCGCGACGAGACAGGCGCCGCCGGCGACCATCGCGCGCACGCCCGGACGCCGCCACGCGACGACGAGGACGGTCCCGAGGGCCCATGCGAGCAGCACCGGCGCGAACAGGCGCGTCGTCCACCATCCGACGCCGAGCATCGCGCCGATCGCGGCACAGCGTCGCGCTGCGCGAGGCGACGGGAATCGGGAGAGGGCCGTCTCGGTCCAGTCGACCGCCGCGACCGACAGGACGCCCATCACCGCCGCCGTCTCGTAGCTGGAGTACGGCTGGGTCACGTAGTGGTTGGCGTAGGGTGTCCCGATCGCGGCCAGGGCGGCGGTCCACCACGCCCCGCGAGCGCCGAAGAGGCGCAGCGCGAGCGCGGTCGCCAACCCGACGCCGACCCCCCAGACGGCCAGCGACACCAGCGCAGCCGCCGGGATCGACTCGCCGACCAGCCCGAAGACGCCCGCGGTGACGTAGTTGCCCAACGTCCCGAGGTAGGACTGGCCCCACCAGAAGATCGGTCGCTCGCCGCCGAGGATCGCGCGCGAGATGCGCATCGAGATGGCGAAGTCCGGCTGGAAGTGGAGGTCGTAGCGCGCGACGAACGGCAGGTGGAGGAGAACGGCCGCGAGCGCGGTCCACAGCGGGACGGGCCCCGCGCCGCTGCGCGACGACGCGTCCTCCGGAGCGCTCCCAGATCCGTCAACCGGGGACGTGACGCGGCGACTCGACGAGATGCCGGACAGCGTCGACCTCCAATGCGTGGAACCGCGCGAGCAGGTGCACCACGTTGGCCGCGAGCGCGAGACCGACCAGCGCCGCGGCCAGCGTCGAGCCACGCCCGAAGCGAACGAGCAGGGCCGCGCCGAGGAGGCTCGTCGCGCACGCGCCGTAGCTGAACAAGTCCCAGTCCGCGAACGCCCCGAACACGGGATCCATCACGACGACGAAAACGAGAAAAGGCAGAACGATCGACGCGACGAAGGCAAGCCCCGCATCCCGCGCCACCTCCCGGACGAGGGACGGCCCTAGGACGAGAACGCTCAGCACGCCGACGCCGTCGACGAGGAGCAGCGTGTGCAGCACCTCGCGCGCATGCGTGACCGTCGCGAGGTAGGGCCAGGGGATCAAGCTGCTCGTCGGCGAATACCCGAACGCGACCGCGCCGTCCTGCTGCGCGACGTCGGCGACGAACCGCCACCACGCGAACGGGACGCGATACACGGGAACCGTGGCGAGGCCCGCCGCCACGACGGCGATGGCGAGCGCGGTGCGAACCCGAGGGCCGCCGTCCGTCGTGCGGGCGACGACCGCGCCGAGGAGCAGCGCCGAGGGCCAGGTGAGCAGGAGGCCCTCGTAGAAGAAGGGACCGACGGCCGCGAGGACGAGCGGGAACGCGGGATGCACCTCGCCCGCGAAGGTGCGAACGCCCGTCCACAGGTACAGCGCGAGCAGGGCGGCGACGATGGGATAGACGTCGAGGTAGCCCGCCGATATCTGCAGGACGCCGAAGGTGCTCCACACCAGGAGCGTCGTGACGATCGCCTCGCCGAGGCTCGCCGAGACGACGCGCGCGGCGCCGGCGAGCGCGGCGAGCGTCACCACACCGGCCACCAGATTCACCGTCTGGGCGGCCACGAGGACCGGACCCATGTCGGTCGCGGGTGCCGGGACGGCGACGAAGCGTGCGATCAGCGCGTGAACGCCCCAGCACGTGAGGCTCCAGCGACTGATCGGACGCCCGTCGTTGACCGCGAGGAGGTAGAACCCACGGTCGCCACCCAGCTGGGCCACGGGCAGTCGCGTGGTCACCCACAAGAGCGCGAGCCCGAGCGCGGCCATGGCTGGAAGCGCGAACGCAGGCGACCATGATCGGGCCGGAGCCCGAAGGCGCGGCGACCGCAGCAGGAGTGACGCTGCCAGCGGCAGCACCACGACCAAGGCCAGGGCGAGCTCGCGGAGCCCGGCGCGGCGGGAGAGGTGCGCGTAGCTCCACGTGATCGCGAGCCGCGGTTCCGCCAGGTGAAGCGTCAGATAGGCGACGAGCCCCGCGCCGAGGATCGCCACCGCGACCGACGAGGGGCCAGCTGCCGCGCGCACAGCGCTCGCACCTACACCGCCCCTGCCCGAGCCGGCAAACACGACCGCGCGTCACCAGGCGCGCGGAGCCGCTCGTGCCCTCCCCCCGCCCGACCTGCTAGGAGGGAACACCCGATGCCCTACGACCACCACGCGATCGAGGCGCGCTGGCAGCGCTACTGGGACGAGCACGCGACCTTCCGCGCCGTCCGCCATGCGGGCCGGCCGAAGAAGTACGTGCTCGACATGTTCCCCTACCCGTCGGGCGCCGGCCTCCACGTGGGTCATCCCGAGGGCTACACGGCGACCGACATCGTCTCGCGCCACCTGCGCATGCGCGGCGTCGACGTGCTCCATCCCATGGGCTGGGACGCCTTCGGGCTCCCCGCCGAGCAGCACGCGATCGAGACCGGCACGCACCCCGCCGTCACGACGCGCGAGAACATCGGCGTCTTCCGGCGCCAACTGAAGCGGCTCGGCTTCGCGTACGACTGGTCGCGCGAGATCGACACGACCGATCCCGCCTACGTCCGCTGGACGCAGTGGATCTTCCTGCGCCTGTTCGAGCGCGGCCTCGCCTTCCAGGCCGAGATCCCCGTCAACTGGTGTCCCGCGCTCGGCACGGTGCTCGCGAACGAGGAGGTCGTCGACGGGAAGAGCGAGCGGGGCGGACATCCCGTGGTGCGCGAGCCGCTCCGCCAGTGGCAGCTCCGCATCACCGCCTACGCCGACCGCCTGGCGTCGGACCTGGGGTCGCTCGACTGGCCCGAGGCCACCAAGGCGAAGCAGATCGAGTGGATCGGGCGCAGCGAGGGCGCGGAGGTCGACTTCCCGCTCGTCGGGCACCCGGGCGCCCTCACCGTCTTCACGACGCGACCCGACACGCTCTTCGGCGCGACCTACATGGTGATCGCGCCCGACCATCCGCGCACGCTCGAGATCACGGCGCCGGAGCTTCGATCGACGGTGAAGGAGTACGTCGCCGCCGCCGCCCGCAAGAGCGACATGGAGCGCACGGCAGTCGCGAAGGACAAGACGGGCGTCTTCATCGGCGCCTTCTGCACGAACCCGCTCACCACGAAGCCCATCCCCGTCTACACCGCCGACTACGTCCTCGGCGCCTACGGGACGGGCGCCATCATGGCCGTGCCGGCGCACGACGAGCGCGACTTCGCCTTCGCGACGCAAATGAACCTGCCGATCGTCGAGGTGGTCAGCCCCGACGGGCGGCTCCACGACCGGCTCGAGGCGGCCTTCACGGGCGACGGCACCGCGGTGCGATCGGGCGAGTTCGACGGCCTCGCCACGCCCGAGATGAAGCGCCGGATCATCGACCATCTGGAGGCGAAGGGCATCGGGCGTCGCAAGGTCAACTACAAGCTCCGCGATTGGGTCTTCTCGCGCCAGCGTTACTGGGGCGAGCCGATCCCCGTCTACTTCCCGGTGGACACCGCCGGCGATCCGCGGCGCGGAGCGCCCGCCACCATCGACTACACTCGCCCGATCCCGCTCGCCGACGCCGAGCTGCCGCTGCTCCTGCCGGCGCTCGAGGACTACAAGCCCGGCGACCCGCAGGGGCCGCTCGCGAAGGCGCTCGACTGGCGCTTCTTCCAGAAGGACGGCCGCTGGTTCGCGCGCGAGACGAACACGATGCCGCAGTGGGCGGGCTCGTGCTGGTACTACCTGCGCTTCGTCGATCCGCACGACGAGCGCGAGATCGTCAGCGCCAAGGCCTACGACGACTGGATGCCGATCGACCTGTACGTCGGAGGCGCCGAGCACACGGTGCTGCACCTCCTCTACGCGCGCTTCTGGCACAAGGTGCTCTACGACGTCGGCGTCGTGAAGGATCCCGAGCCGTTCCTGAAGCTCGTGCACCAGGGCATGATCCTCGGCGAGACCGGCGAGAAGATGTCGAAGTCGCGCGGCAACGTCATCAATCCCGACGACGTCGTGCACCAGGCGGGCGCCGACGCGTTGCGCGTGTACGAGATGTTCATGGGACCGCTCGAGCAGGTGAAGCCCTGGCAGACGGCGGGGCTCCAGGGCGTTCGCCGCTTCCTCGATCGCGTGCACGTGGTCGCGACGCGCACCGCGTCGAACGCGATCGACGACGAGACCAAGCGGCTCGTCCACCGCACCGTCAAGAAAGTCACCGACGACATCGCAGCGATGCGGTTCAACACGGCCGTCTCGGCGATGATGATCCTCACGAACCACCTCCAGGCCCTGGACCATCCGCCCCGAGAGGCGCTCGAGAAGCTCGTGCTCTGCCTCTCGCCGTACGCGCCGCATCTGGCCGAGGAGCTCTGGGAGCGGCTCGGGCATACGCCGTCGATCGCCGACCACCCCTGGCCCACCTACGACCCGGCGCTGTGCGTCGACGACCAGATCGAGATCGCCGTGCAGGTGAACGGCAGGGTGCGCGGTCGCATCACGGTCGCACGCGACACCCCCGAGGCCGTGGCGCGCGATCTCGCGCTCGGGGACGAGGGTGCGAAGCCGTTCCTCGAGGGCAAGACCGTGAAGAAGATCGTGTACGTGCCGGGTCGCATCGTGAACCTCATCGTCGGCTAGAGGAGACCGACTCAAGACTCCGTCTTGGGTCGGG
>DATJZY010000008.1 GCA_035577985.1 Candidatus Eisenbacteria bacterium | reverse complement strand
GGCCGTCACGGCCCTGCAGTTCGTCGCGCCGCTTCGCAGGCGCCTCCGCGTCGCCCCCTGACCTCGCTCGCGACGGCGCCGGCGGCTACTTCTTGCGGGCGAGCAGGAGCCCTTGATCGGCCTTGAGCAGGCCTTGGTACGGCTCGCCTTCGGATTCGACGTTGGTCGCGACGTGGATCGTTCCGGAGGCGGGGTACGCCACCGACTCGTTGGTGAAGTTGACGAGGATCGTCCAGCGTTCGTCGGCGGTGTGGCGATCGTAGGCCAGGACGCCGGGCGGGGTGCTGCGCAGAGTGAGATCTCCGGTCCGAAGCGCTGGAGATCCTTTGCGGGCGTGGAGCAGGCGGCGGTACAGGTACAGGATCGAGCCGGGGTCTTCGCGTTGGTGTTCGAGGTTCCGCGTGGATGGCTCGGGGGGCCAGGGCAGCCAGGGGTCGGGTGTCGCCCAGCCGTGGGTCGGGCTCGCGTCCCAGGGGATCGGAGCGCGACACCCGTCGCGGCCGCCGGGATCGACCTGGCGCTCGCGTGGCACGTCGGCGTCCTCGAGACCGAGCTCTTCGCCGGCGTAGAGGAAGGGTGTACCGCGCAGCGTGAGCAGCATGACCGCGGCGGCGCGGGCGCGCGCCTCCGAGCCGAAGCGCGACCGGTGCCGCGGGACGTCGTGGTTCGAGAGCACCCAGGTCGGCCAGGCACCGAGCGGATCGAGCTCGGCCGCCACCGCGCGGATGCGCGCCTCCCATTCAGCCGCCTCCCACGGCGTCACGACCGACGCCGGGAGGTCGAAGGCCAGGTGCAGCTCGTCGTTGGCGCCGAAGTACGCCGGCAGCGCGTGGGTGAAGAGCTGGAAGACCTCGCCGACGAGCATGCGATCGCCGGGGTACGAATCCACGAGCTTGCGCAGCGCGCGCAGGTGCGCGTGGGTCGAGGAATGCTCGTTCACCGCGACGTGGGGGATCCCCGCCCGCTCGCGCGGCTCGTCCGGAAGCGCCGGATCCTTTCCGATGCCGTGCACCACGTCGACGCGGAACCCGTCGATGCCGCGACCCAGCCAGAAGCGCACGACGTCGTGCATGGCGGCGACGACCTCGGGGTTCGACCAGTCGAGATCCGGCTGCTCGGGAAGGAACTGGTGGAGGTAGTACTGGCCGGTCCCGCGATCGAGTGTCCACGCCGGCGTGCCGAGCGGGAACGCCGCCGTCCAGTTGTTGGGCGGCGCGCCGTTCGGCGCGGGATCGCGCCAGAAGTACCAGCCCCGCTTGGGGCTCGTACGCGAGCGGCGCGACTCCACGAACCACGGATGCTGGTCCGACGTGTGGTTCGGCACCCAGTCGAGCAGGACCCGCAGCCCCTTCGCGTGCGCCTCGGCGACCAGCCGATCGAGATCGGCGAGCGTCCCGAAGAGCGGATCGACGTCGCAGTAGTCGGCGACGTCGTAGCCGAAGTCCTTCATCGGCGAGCGGAAGACCGGCGACAGCCACACCGCGTCGACGCCCAGCCACACGAGGTGCTCCAGGCGGCGGCGGATGCCCTCGAGATCGCCCACGCCGTCGCCGCCGGTGTCGAGGAACGAGCGCGGATAGATCTGGTAGACGACGGCCGTCTTCCACCAGGGCGCGCTCATGCCGGCCGCGGCGTGAAGACGACCGGCATGTGCTCGATCCCGACGATGAAGTTCGACGGCCGGCGCGGCAGCGGCCCGTCGGACGCGAGCGTCAGGTCGGGCAGGCGCTCGAGCAGCGTCTCGAACATCACCTTCAGCTCCAGGCGCGCGAGGCTCGCACCGAGGCAGAAGTGCACGCCATGCCCGAAGGCGACGTGGTCGTTCGGCTCGCGATCGACGTGGAACTCGTGGGCACGCGCGAAGACGCGCTCGTCGCGGTTCGCGGACGGATAGAGAAGGAGCACCTTCTCCCCGGCGCGCACGCGCTCGCCGCCGAGGTCGACGTCGCGCGTCGCCGTCCGGTTCATGTTCTGGATCGGCGTCACCCAGCGCAGCATCTCCTCGACCGCCGACGGGACGAGGGCCGGGCCCTGGTGCAGCTTCCGGCGCTCGTCGGGATTGCGGATCAGCGCCTCCATGCCCCCGGTGATCACGTGGCGCGTCGTCTCGTCGCCGCCGACCAGGATGAGCAGCCCCTCCTGCAGGATGTCCTCGTCGCCGAGCTTCTGCCCGTCGATCTCGGCGTGCACGAGGACGCTCATCATGTCGTCGCGCGGGCGCGCGCGGCGGTCGGCGACCACACGCCGGTTGTAGGCGGCGTACTCGGCGAACGACTGCGTGGCACGCTCCATCACCTCCACCGGCGCGGTCGCGTTGGTGGCGAGGATGAGGTCGTCGGACCAGCGCAGCAGCATGTCGCGGTCCTCGGGCTCGACGCCGAGCAGGTCGCCGATCACGATCATGGGGAGCGGCGCCGCGATGTCGTGCACGAAGTCGCACGCGCCGCGGGCGGCGACCGCGTCGACGAGCCCGTGACAGATCTCGCGGATCTTCGGCTCGTGGTCGAGCACCCGCCGCGGCGTGAGACCCTTGTTCACGAGACTCCGCCGCCGGCGATGGTCGGGATCGTCGAGATTGATCATCGACGGAATCGCCGGCGAGTCGGGTCGCGAGCTCATGCGCGAGCAGAAGGTCTCCGTGTCCTTCGAGACGCGCAGCACGCCCTCGTAGCTCGCGACGCCCCACACCGCCCCGGCCTCGTCCCAGTAGACCGGCGCGTGCTCACGCATCCACCGGAAGTGCGGATGCGGATCGGCGGCGTACCAGGATCCGTCGAGGAGTCGGATCTCCCGATTCGCGATGCGCGGCATGCGGGCGGGGCTTACCAGAGATGTTGACGGCCCCGCCACCCCCGAGTAAGCGCGCGACATGGACGACAAGGTCGTAGCAGCGGCGCGCCAGGCGTTCGGCGGACAAGCCGCATCCGTCACCCTCGGGGCGCCGGTGCACGACGGCGCATGCAGTCCTGAGCCGCTCGTTCGCATCCCGCTGGCGCTCATGAACCGCCACGGGCTCGTCGCTGGCGCGACCGGCACCGGCAAGACGAAGACGCTCCAGCTCGTGGCCGAGCAGCTCTCGCAGGCCGGCGTGTCGGTGTTCCTCGCCGACGTGAAGGGCGACGTCTCGGGCATCGCCGTCCCCGGCGAGGCGAACGACCGCGTCCAGCAGCGCGCGAAGGAGACGGGCTACGCGTGGCACCCGAGCGGGTTCCCGGTCGAGTTCCTGTCGCTCACCGGCAAGCGTGGCGCCCAGCTCCGTGCGACCGTGTCGTCGTTCGGACCACTCCTGCTCTCGAAGGTGCTGAGCCTCAACGACACCCAGACGAGCGTCCTGACGCTCGTCTTCAAGTACGCCGACGACCGCCACCTGGAGCTCTTCGACTTCGGCGATCTGCGCGCCGTGCTGCAGCATCTCTCCGGTCCCGGCGCCGCCGATCTCAAGGACTACGGCGGCATGTCGAAGCAGACGGTCGGCGTCCTGCTGCGCGAGATGGTGGAGCTCGAGCAGCAGGGCGCACAGGCGTTCTTCGGCGAGCCCGAATTCGACCTCCACGACCTCATGCAGACCGAGCGCGACGGACGCGGCCTCGTGTCGGTGCTCGAGCTGACCGACGTGCAGGACAAGCCCGCGCTGTGGTCGACGTTCCTCATGTGGATGCTCGCGCGCCTCTACAACATGCTCCCCGAGGTCGGCGATGCCGACAAGCCGAAGCTCGTCTTCTTCTTCGACGAGGCGCATCTCCTGTTCGACGGCGCGAGCAAGGAGTTCCTGACCCAGGTCGAGCAGGTCGTCCGTCTGGTCCGCTCGAAGGGCGTCGGCATCTTCTTCGTGACGCAGAGCCCGAAGGACATCCCGCCCGACATCCTGGGACAGCTCGGCAACCGCGTGCAGCACGCGCTGCGCGCCTTCACCGCCGACGACGAGAAGGCGCTCAAGGCGGCGGCGCGGACGTTCCCGAAGACACCCTTCTACGACATCGAGCAGACGCTGACGTCGCTCGGAACGGGCGAAGCGCTCGTGACCGTGCTCTCGCCGAACGGGACGCCGACGCCGCCGTTCGCGACCCGGATCGTGCCGCCCGCCTCGCGCATGGGACCGCTCACCGACGCCGAGATGGGCCAGCGCATCGGCTCGTCGGCGCAGGTGAAGAAGTACTCGCAGGCCGTCGATCGCGAAAGCGCCGAGGAGAAGCTTGCGGGAGCTGCGGCGGCGGGTGATGCCGGAGCGGGCGCGCCCGCCCCGGGCGGTCGCGGCGCCGTCCGCGAGGAGCCGAGCACGCTCGAGAAGGTGCTGAACTCGCGCGTCACCAAGACCGTCGCGGTGACGGTCGCGGGCGCCATCACCCGCGGCATCATGGGTGCGCTCCTCGGCCCGACGCGCCGCCGGCGGTACTGACGCGAGGAGCTATTCGATCGAGGCGGCGATCGCTCCCGCGAGGTCGGGGTGCTTCCAGGCGTATCCGGCCGCGGTCGCAGCCTTCGGGACCACGCGCTGCCCCGTGAGGAGCATCTCTGCCATCTCGCCGAGCGCCAGCCGGAGCGCGATACCTGGAACGGGGAAGATCGCGGGCCGATGGACGGCATGCGCGAGCGCCGTCGTGAAGTCGCGATTGCGGACGGGCGACGGGGCGGTCGCGTTCACGGGCCCCGTGTAGGCGGCGTCGCCCAGCGCGGCCAGCACGAGCCCGACCACGTCGTCGCGGTGGATCCAGCTCATCCACTGCTTGCCGTTCCCGAGGCGGCCCCCGAGACAGGCGCGAAACGGGATCACCATGCGGCCGAGCGCGCCCCCGCCGGGTCCGAGGACGACGCCGATGCGAAGGGCGACGACGCGGACGTCGAAGTCCTTCGCGCGCCAGGCCGCGGCTTCCCACTGCCGGCACACCGAGGCGAGGAAGCCCTCGCCCGCGGTCGCCGTCTCGTCCAGCTCCTCGTCGCCGCGCGGGCCGTAGAAGCCGATCGCCGACGCGCTCACGAGCACCTGCGGACGCTTCGGCGACTCGGCGATGGCGTCGACGATCGCGCGCGTGCCCTCGACGCGGCTCGCCGTGATCGCGGCCTTGCGCGGCGCCGTCCATCGGCCGTCGGCGATCGGCTCGCCGGCCAGGTTCACGATCGCGTCGGTCTCGGCCATCGCGGCCCGCACTCCGTCCCACGCGATCGCCTTGGCGGGAACGTAGCCGGGTTGGCGGCTGACGATCGTCACGTCGTGCCCGGCGCCGCGCAGCGCCCGCGCCACCGGATCGCCGATGAACCCCGTCCCGCCCGTTAGCAGCACTCGCATGGCGCGCGCCCACTAGCACGCCTGCCGTGACGGTGAAAACGCCGCTTGCCGCGCCGCCGCGCCCTGTGCGAGTGGGGCGTCATGACGATGCCGCTCGACGGGATCCGCGTGATCGACTGGACGATCTGGCAGCAGGGGCCGGTGTGCTCCGTCATGCTCGGCGACCTCGGCGCCGAGGTGATCAAGGTCGAGGAGCGCGTCGGCGGCGATCCGGGGCGCGGCATCCTGCGTGCGCAGGGGATCGATCTCTCGGATCGGCCGAACTTCTACTTCGAGGCCAACAACCGCAACAAGCGCAGCATCACCGTCGACCTGAAGAAGCCCGCCGGCGTCGAGATCGTGCGCAAGCTCGCCGACGGCGCCGACGTGTTCGTACAGAACTTCCGCCAGGGCGTCGCGGGACGGCTCGGGCTCGACGCCGCCACGCTGCGCGAACGCAATCCGCGCCTCATCTACGCGAGCGCCACCGGCTACGGCCCGCTCGGACCCGAGAGCGGCGATCCGTCGTTCGACTACCTCGGCCTCGCGCGCTCCGGGATCATGATGTCGGCCGGGGAGCCCGACGACGAACCGCTCGCGATCGCGGGCGGCATCGCCGACCAGATGGGCGCCGTCATCCTCGCCTACGGCGTGCTCGCCGCGCTCCTCGCCCGGGAGAAGACGGGACGCGGCCAGGAGGTCGACGCCTCGCACCTGGGATCGATGGCGTGGCTGCAGGGCCTCGGGCTCTCGGCGCGCCTGATGCTCGGCCGCGCGCTCCCGCGCACGGCGCGGAAGTTCGCGACCAACCCGCTCTGGAACCACTACAAGTGCGCCGACGGCGAGTGGCTCGCGCTCGCCATGATCCAGGGCGATCGCTACTGGGCGAACATCTGCCGCGTGCTCGGCGCGCCCGAGGCGGCTACCGATCCCCGCTTCACGACCATGATCGACCGCATGATGAACGCCGGCGACTGCGTGGCGCTGCTCGACGCCCGGTTTGCCACCCGCACGCGCGCCGAGTGGCTGGAGGCTCTGCGCAGCGGCGGCGACTTCATCGTCTCGGTCGTGAACTCGGTCGACCAGCTCCCCGACGACCCCCAGGTGCAGGCGAACCGGTACGTCACGACCTTCGAGCACCCGACCTTCGGCCCGACGCAGGTCGTAGGCGTGCCGATCGGGCTCAGCGAGACGCCGGGATCGCTGCGCCGCCCTGCCCCGGAGTTCGGCCAGCACACCGAGGAGATCCTGACGGAGCTCCTCGGCTACTCGTGGGACGAGGTGGGTCGGTTGCGCGAGCAGGAAGTGATCTGACCGCGCTCGCCGTCAGGTCGCCTTGCGCGGATCGACGCCGGCCCGAACCTTCTCGGTCTGGCGCGTTCGATAGAGCTCGAGCGCCTTCTTCACGTCGGGGTGCTTGTTCGCGAGGATCGCCGCCGCGAAGAGCGCCGCGTTGATCGCTCCGGGCTTCCCGATCGCGAGCGTCGCGACCGGGATGCCGGCCGGCATCTGCACCATGGAGAGCAGCGAGTCGAGCCCGTTCAGCGACGCCGAGTGCATGGGGACGCCCAGCACCGGCAGGGACGTCTTCGCCGCGACGACGCCGGCGAGATGCGCCGCACCGCCGGCGGCCGCGATCAGGACCTCGATGCCGCGGCCCTCGGCCGCCGTCACGTACTCGACGACGAGATCGGGGCTCCGGTGCGCCGACATCACGCGCGGCTCGTTCGGGATGCCGAGCGAGTCGAGCGTGTCGCAGGCGTTCTTCATCACCTCCCAGTCGGACTGGGACCCCATGAGGATGCCGACCAGCGGCTTCGCCCCGGTCGCCATCAGCCGAGCATCACCATGCCGCCGTCGACCGGGATGCACTGGCCGGTCACGAACGACGAGTCGTCGGACGCGAGAAACACCGCCGCGCCCGTCACGTCCTCGGGCTCGAGCGCGCGATGGATCGCCATCTGCGTGTCGATGATGTGCTGGAGGTAGACCTCCGGCACGCCCTGCTTGGTCGCCTCGGTCATGGTCGGGCCCGGCGCGATCGCGTTCACGCGGATGTTGTGCTTGCCGATGCTGCCGGCCATGTAGTGCGTCATCGCGTTGATCGCGGCCTTCGTCACGCTGTAGTGGAACGACGGCAGGTTGTCGTCGAAGACCGGGTACTCGGGGTGGAGCCAGGCCGCCGACGACGACTGGTTGATGATCGAGCCGCCGCCGCTCTTCACCATGTACGGGAAGACGGCGCGGCTCATGAGCCAGGCGCCGAAGTAGTTCACGTCGAAGATCTTCTTCAGGTACGCGAAGGAGCTGTCGAAGTTGTCGATGCCGTAGAAGATGGCCGCGTTGTTCACGAGGACGTTGATCTTCCCGAAGCGATCGAACACGGCCTTGGCCGCCCGCTGCGTGTCGGCCTCGTTCGAGACGTCGACCCGCTCGAAGACGTGCGGAGCCCCGAGCGCCTTGGCGACGGCCTGGCCCTTCTCGGCGTTGATGTCGGCGACGACGACCGTCGCGCCCTCGGCGGCGAACCGCTTGGCATAGGCCTCGCCGATGCCCTGCCCCGCGCCGGTGATGAGCGCGACCTTGTCCTTGAGCCTCATGTGCACGTCCCCTTTCCGAGTACCGTAGTCGACGTGTCTAGCGCTCCCCCGCGCCTGCCCGCAAGCGTGGCCGTCTACGTCCACAGCGCGTCGAAGGCCGCGAGCGCGCGCGGCACGACCGCGGCGTAGCCCTCGGCCTCGATGCGCGGGCCGAGCAGCTCGATGTCGTACCAGCCGGCATAGCCGGCGGCGTCCAGGGCCCGCAGGATGCGGCGCAGCGGGATGTCGCCGTCGCCCATGACCACGCGGTCGCTCGCCGCGAGCGTCCCGACCTTGAAGTCGTTCACCTGCACGACGGCGATGCGTGACGTGCGCTCGCGAATGTTGCGGTAGAGGTCGCGCTCGATCCAGGCGTTGTTCAGCTCGAGGACCACGCCGACCTGTGGCGAGCCGAGCTCGTCCGCGTAGTCGAGCGCGTCGGCGAAGGTGTGCAGGAACCCGAGGTCCATCCGCAGCTGGCTCACCGGCTCGATCGCGAGGCGCACGCCGAGGCGCGCGGCCTCGGGCACGAGCTCCGCAAAGAGCGGATGCGCCCGCTCGGCCTGCTCCTCCCACGACCACGCCGGCGCATGCCCCGGCAGGACGAAGAGGCACGCGGCGCCCAGCTCCGCCGCGGCTGCGAGATGCCCGCGCGTCCGCTCGAGCGTCGCGCGCGTCCCCTCCGCGTCGTCGAGGGGGAAGCCACCCGACGAGGTGAGGCACGAAACGGCGAGCCCGGCGTCCTTCAGGAGTCGCACGGCCCGCGAGACGCCGACGGCTTCGAGCTTCCGCACCGAGACGCCGACCGCGTGAACGCCGGCCGACGCGTAGAAGGCCACGTCCTCCTCGAACGACCAGCGCAGGGTCGTGATCTGACTCAGCGAGACACGCACTTTGCTGGAAACACCCCCCGTGTGACGTGTACAATGCGTCTCGATGCCGTCCGCAAGCTCACGAGTCCTCACCCGTCATCAGTACGAGGTACGGCAGATCGACCGCCGCTGGCTCGTCGCCTGGATCGGATCGTTCCTGGCCTCGCTCGTCCTCTTCTTCGCGATCTACGGGGTCTACAAGGCGACCGGCCCTCACCCCCAGGTGACCGTGCTGATGCGGCACCTGAAGCACCACGCGCGCTGGCTGATCCCCGGCCTCAAAGCCAAACCCAACGCCAGGGACGAAGCCCGTCTCCTTACCTTCAGCGTCTAGCAGACCGGCCCTCACCCGCGCGTACCTCGTCTGTCGCGCCGGCTTCGCCGGCCGCGGCATGCCGGTCGCGCGTCCCACAGAGGCCTCATACTCGCCCCGACCCAGGACGAAGTCTCGGGTCGGCTAGAAGTTCATCGGGCACACGGCGCAGCGCGAGAGCGTTTCGCCGGGGCGCCGGGGCGCCACGCAGCCGGCCTCGCGCAGGAGCCGGTACGCCGTCCATAGGGGCAGCCCCATGACGTTGCAGTAGCAGCCGTGGATGGCCTCCACGGGCAGGAACGGGTCGTCCTGGATGCCGTACGCCCCCGCCTTGTCCCGGCCGCCGCCGCCGGCAACGTACGCCGCCACCTCCTCGTCGGAGTAGGCCCGCATGCGCACCTCGCTCTCGATAGCGGCCGTCCACTCGCTGTCCACCGTCCGCACGACGACTCCGGTGACGACCAGGTGCATCCGCCCGCGGAGCGCGACCAGCATCCGGCGCGCGTCGGCGTCGTCGCGCGGCTTGCCGAGTACCCGATCGTCCAGCACGACCATGGTGTCGGCGGCCAGGACTACCGTGTCCGCCGCCCCGTTGGCCGCCCGTGCCTTCGCCGAGGCGACGGCGATGGCTGCGTCCGCCGGCGCGTGATCGCCCGCGGCAGCCGCCTCGTCGATGTCGGTCGCTCGCACCGTGAAGCCGAGGTCGATGGCATCCAGCAGCTCGCGGCGCCGCGGCGACGCGGACGCCAGCACGAGCTTGGTCGGGGGAATCACGCGCGCACGATAGCGTCTCGGTGCGGGGCTGCGCCAGCGCGCCGAGCACCCCGCATTCCTTGACGGCCCGGGCGGTCGAGCGATAAGCCGCGCGCATGTCACGCGTCCGGATCCCGAGGCAGCCGCGCGTCCCGGCCGTTCCGCTTCCCCCCGAGCTGCGCTGGGACGCACCGGCGGCGAGCGTGGCGGTCCTCCTCTCGCGCCGGCAGTTCCTGCGTGCCGTAGCCGTCCTGCTCGCCGTGCTCTCGCTCCCACTCGTGCGCGTGCAGCGCGCCGCCGCGCGCGCGAAGGGCCGCTTCTTCACCAAGCCCGAGCGTGCGACGCTGGAAGCCCTCTGCGATCGGATCATCCCGCCCGACGCGGGTGGCCCCGGCGCCAAGGGCATGGGCGCCGCGCAGTACATCGAGAACCTCTTGACGGCGCTCGACGGCAAGAAGGCGCGCCTGTACGCGGGTGGCCCGTTCAGCGGGCGGAATTCCCTCCCCGACAACAAGCGCGGGGTCATCTCCAAGCGACGCCCCAAGGACGCCTTCAAGAAGTTCATCCCGCCCACGCGCCTGCAGGAGCTCTACTGGCGCGGCGAGCTGTTCGGCACCGCCGGCGTCCCCGAGCTGGCGGCGCTCGACGCGCAGTTCGGCGGTCCGAAGAAGGGCTTGCGCGACGTGTATCGCGACGGGCTCGCCCGGGTCGACGAGATCGCGCAGATGACGAAGGGCGGCACGTTCGCGTCGCTCTCGACCGCCGACCAGGACGCCGTGATGGCGATGCTCGACGATGCGGGCGCCTTCCAGCCGGACGCGCGGCGCGGCGGCGACACCTTCTTCAATACGGTCGTCCGCCAGACGATCGAGGGCTGCTTCTCGGTTCCGGAGTACGGCGGCAACGTGAAGACGCAGGGCTGGGCGCTGGTCGGGCTCGAAGGCGACAGCCAGCCGCTCGGGTACTCGATCTTCTCCGCCGCCACCGGCGGCTACGTCGAGCGCCCCGACCACCCCATGTCGACGGCCAACCCCGACGAGCTCGGCGGTCCGAAGCCGCTCTCGGCCGACGGCCAGGCCGTCCAGACCGCGATCTCGACGCTCTCTCCCGGGCTCGATCGCCTGCTGTGCGGGGACACCAATGCGTAAGCGCAAGCAGGAGAACGTCCTCGGCAACACGGGGCTCACGCACTTCGACGTCTGCATCATCGGCAGCGGCGCCGGCGGCGGCACCGCCGCCCACGTGCTGACGGCCGGCGGCAAGAACGTGCTCGTGCTCGAGACCGGCCCCCTCACGTACGACTTCCTGGACGATCCGAAGCGCGACCCCGTCCCGCTGCACTCGAACGACGAGGTGAAGTACGAGGTGCGCATGTGGATCGATCCCATCGCCGATCTCGATCCACGAACCTTCCGGCAAGGCGCGTCCGGGCCGGCGACGCTGAACGAGGACGTGAACCAGCTCCCGCGCCTGGTCGGCGGCGCGTTCGGCCACGCCGACGTGAAGACGCCCCGCTTCACGAAGGTCGACTTCCGCCTGAAGACGGCGGTCGAGGAGCTGATCGGCGCGACGCCGATGCTCGCCGTTCCCGGCTTCGGCAGCGACAGCGCGAGCGCCAACTTCGCCGACTGGCCGTTCAGCTACGACGACCTCGAGCCCTTCTACACCGAGATCGAGCAGCTCTACGGCGTCCAGGGCGCCGAGGACAACCCGTACGCCTCGACGCGCTCGAAGCCGTACCCGATGCCGCCGGGCGTCCCCATGTACCTCGGCCTCAAGCTCGCCGCGGGCTGCATGGCCACGTCGCTCGACGGCCGCGTGCTGACGCCGCATCACTTCCCGGCGACGGCCGCGTCGCAGTTCTACGACGGGCGTCCGCCGTGCGTCGATTGCGGCATGTGCAGCGGCTTCGGCTGCCCGAACAACTCCAAGGGCGCGCCCGCGGTCGTGACGCTGCGCAAGGCGCTCCTCTCCGGCCGCTGCCAGCTCCGCTACAACGCGACCGTCATGCGGCTCGGCGTCGCGGGTGGGCGCGTGACCGACGTCGAGTACGTCGACGCCGACGGGGCGCCACAGACCGCCAGCGCCGACGCGTTCATCCTGGCGGCGAGCGCAATCGAGTCGGCGCGGCTGGCACTCCTCTCCGGCGTGCCGAGCGCGAGCGGCCAGATCGGCCGCAATCTCATGTTCCACCTGCAGACCAACGTGAACGGCTTCTCGCCCGAGCGCATCCATGGACAGCGCGGGCGCGCGGTCACGCACGGCGTGTCCGACTTCCGCGGCGTCGAGCCGGGGGGCGAGGCACTGCGCGTCTTCTCGACGCCCGACGGCCCGCGCCTGCGCCTGGGTGGCGTGTGCGAGTTCGGCGGCTCGCAGGGGCTGCCCATCACCGAGGACGGCTGGGTCTACGCCCTCCAGCTCGGCGTCGCGCCGGGTCAGGCTCTGAAGAACGCGCTCCGCGACGGCGCACTCGGCCAGCACCTCTTCGGCCTCATCATGCAGGCCGAGGACGCGCCGCAGCTCGCAAATCAGATCGATCTCGATCCCACGGTGAAGGACGTCTTCGGCCGTCCCGCGGCGCGCGTCAGCTACGACACGCATCCGTTCGAGAAGGAGACGCGCGACTTCTACATTCCGTTCCTGCGCGAGGTCGTGACCAAGGCGGGCGGTACGAACGCCTTCATCACGCCCTGCGACCTTGCGCTCGGCGCGCCGACGTCGCGGCACGTGATGGGCACCCTGCGCATGGGCAGCGATCCCGCGACGTCGGTCGTCGACGCGGGCGGCAAGTTCCACGAGGTCGAGAACCTCTACACCTGCGACGGCAGCGTCTTCGTCACCTCCTCGGGCTGGAACCCGACGCTCACGCTCATGGCCGTCGCCGCGAAGATCGCGCACGGGATCGCCGGCACGCCGCCCGTGCTTCTCTAGGAACACGGAACGGCCCCGGCTATCATGCCGGCCGTGGAACGTGGCTTTCTCGATGTCCGGGCGCACGGTTTCGCGCGCGTCGCGATCGTGATCCCCGAGGTCCGGGTCGCCGACCCGGCCTACAACGTCGAGGCACACCTCCGCATGCTGGCCGCGGCGCGCGACGAAGGCGCCGCGTACGCGGTCTGCCCCGAGCTCGGCCTCTCCGGCTACTCGTGCGGCGACCTCTTCTTCCAGGACACGCTCCTGCGCGCCACGCGCGACGCGATCGCACGGCTCGCGCAGGCGACGCACGACTGGCCCATGGCGATCTCCGTCGGCGCGCCGGTCGCCGTCGACGGCACGCTCTTCAACTGCGCGGTCACGATGGTGGGCGGGCACGTGGTCGCGGTCGCGCCGAAGTCGTATCCGCCGAACTACCGCGAGTTCTACGAGCTGCGCTGGTTCCAGCCGGCGGCGGCCGCGGCGGCCGACGCGATCGACCTCCTCGACGACACGGCACCCTTCGGCAACGACGTGCTGGTCGAGCTCGCCGGCATTCCCGGCTTCGTCCTCCACACCGAGATCTGCGAGGACCTCTGGGTTCCCGTGCCGCCGAGCACGATCGCCGCGCTCGCGGGCGCCACCGTGCTCGCGAACCTCTCGGCGTCGAACATCACGATCGGCAAGGCCGACTACCGGCGCGAGCTCGTCCGCATGTCGGCGGCCAAGAACCTCGCCGCGCAGCTCTACAGCGCCGCCGGCTACGGCGAGTCGACGTCGGACCTCGCCTGGGACGGCCACGGGCTGGTCGCCGATCGTGGCGAGCTGGTCGCCGAGAGCGAGCGCTTCGTCATGGGCGGCTCGCACGTCGTCGCCGACGTGGATCTGCTCGCGCTCGCCGAGGACCGCATGCGGCAGACGTCGTTCGGGCAGAACGCCGCCGCGCTCGCGCGCCCCGCACGCCGCGTGGTCGTGCCGCTGCCGCGCGACGGCCGTGCCGCGACCGTCTTCGATCGCCTGGCGCGCCGCATCCACCCGCTGCCGTTCGTGCCGAGCGATCCCGCCGAGCGCGACGCTCGCTGCCGCGAGATCTTCCTCATCAAGGCGACGTCGCTGGCGCGGCGCCTGGAGTCGCTGCCGGAAAACGGACGCCGGGTCATCCTCGGCGTGTCGGGCGGACGCGATTCGACCCAGGCCCTCCTCGTCGCGATCCACGCCATGGACCTCCTCGGGCTCGCGCGCGCGAACGTCGTCGGTATCACCATGCCGGGGTTCGGCACGTCGGAGGGCACCTATCGCGTCGCCTGCTCGCTCGTGCGCGCGCTCGGTGCCACGCTGCGCGAGGTCGACGTGAAGCCGATCGCGAGCGACGTCTTCGCTGCGATCGGCCACGACCCGACGATCGAGGACGTGACGTTCGAGAACGTGCAGGCATGGGCACGGAAGTTCGTGCTCTTCGGCGCCGCGTCGCGCGAGCGCGGCATCGACCTCGGCACCGGCGACCTCTCGGAGCTGGCGCTCGGCTTCGCCACCTACGGCGGCGACCACATGTCGCATTACGGCGCCAACGCCGGCGTGCCGAAGACGCTCGTCTCGGAGCTGATCCGCTGGGCGTCCGAGACCGTGTTCGCGAAGGAGTCGGCCGTCGCGGCGGCGCTGCGCGAGGTGCTCGCCACCCCGATCAGCCCGGAGCTGCTGCGCCCGCGTCCCGACGGCTCGATCGCGCAGCGCACCGAGGAGCTGGTCGGTCCCTACGAGCTGCACGACTTCTTCCTGTACTACTTCCTTCGTTTCGGCTTCGGCCCGCGCCGCATCGCCCGCATGGCGCTGCACGCGTTCGACGGCCGCTACGGCCTGGGCGAGATCCGCCGCTGGCTGCTCGTGTTCCTGCGGCGCTTCTTCGCGAGCCAGTTCAAGCGCGACTGCGTGCCGGACTCGCCGAAGGTCGGGTCGGGCGGCTCGCTCTCACCACGCAGCGACTGGCGCATGCCGGCCGACGCGTCGGTCGCCGCCTGGATCGCCGAGGCGGAATCGATCCCGCAGGCCTAGGCCCGAGGCGGCTCAGCCGCGGAAGACGATCAGGCCGTGCGTGGGATCGTACGGCGACACGGCGATCGTCACGCGATCGCCCGGGATCACCCGGATGTGGTAGCGCCGCATGCGCCCGCCGATCTTGGCGATGAAGTCCATGCCGTTGTCGCCCTTCACGCGGTAGTTGCCGCCGGCGAGCGCTTCGGCGATGACGCCCTTTATCTGGATGAGATCGTCGCGAGCCAAGAATCGGGTGAGTAACACACGGGGTTGGTTCGGGCAACGTGAGAGTCCTCGTGCGCGGCCGAGCGGATGCCGGGGGGTGCGGCGTTCGCTCCCCGATGATCGCTCGGCGCCGCACCCCCCGGCACCCGCTCGGCCGGATCTGTGCTGCACGCACGTCGCCCACGCGACGCCGCGTGCCGGGTGACGGCTAGAGAAGATCGTCGATGCGGGTGCGCAGGTCGGTCATCGTCGACGAGACGGCGTCGCCGCATTCGGGGGGGAGGCTGCCGCGGCGGACGCGCTTCTCGGCCATCCGCTGCGCTTGCATGGCGGCGCTCCGTGCCGCCTTCAGGAGGCGCTTGCGCTTGGCCGCTTTGGTTGCGGTCTCGGCGCTCCGCAGACGACTCTCGGCCTGGCCGAGGAGCTTCTGGATCGGGCCGGGAATGCCGGCGGTGCAGCTCGCGTCGATCGTCGGGCGCTCGAAGACACAGGTCGCCGACGACACGCCGGCGCGTGTCACGTGGGTACAGCCCTGCGCGGGCTCGCAGCCGTCGTCGGTGCACGGATCGGCGTCGTCGCACGCGGGGGCGCCGCCACCGATGCACTGCGTGCCGACGCAGTGGTCGCCCGCCGTGCAGGCATTGCCGTCGTCGCACGCCGATCCGCCCGCCTTGGGGCGGTCGTGGCACTGTCCGGTCGCGGCGTTGCACGCCGACTCTTCACACGGCGCATCGGTCGGCGGACAGACGATCGGATCGCCGCCCGTGCACGTCCCGGACTGGCAGACGTCCTCGGTCGTGCAGGCGTTGCCGTCGTCGCAGGGGAGCCCGTCGCCCACGATCTCGCACGAAGCGCTGCAGCAGTCGTTCGGAGTGTCTAGCCCGCCGTCGCACGCCTCCTGGGGATCGCGGATCCCGTCGCCGCAGATCTCCGGCGTGCAGTTCGGCCGGCAGCCGTCGCCCAGTGCGAGATTGGCGTCGTCGCAGGCCTCGCCCGCGTCCTGGTGGCCGTCGCCGCATGGGAAGCTGCCGCCTGTTGCGCTGGCGAGCTTCACGACCGTGAGCTCGTCGGCCCCGGCGCCGTTGTTCGTGAACCCGCCGGCGGCGACGTGGCCTGCCGCGTCGATCGCGACGGCGAGCGCCTGATCGGCAGCCGCGGCCTGCCCGTCGAGGAGGTCGCGCCACGTTTCGGTCCCCGTCGCGCCGTCGAGCTTCAAGGTCGCGAAGTCGTTGGTCGCGCTGCGAATGCGACCGGCGATGACCACGTCGCCGTCGGCGTCGATCGCGAGCGCGCGCGCGTCGTCGGTGCGGTGCGCAGGGCCGTCGATCTGCGTCGTCCAGAGCTCGCGACCGTCGGCCGGATCGCGTTTGGTGACGAAGGCGTCGGTGGCCATCCCCGTGTTCGCGAGCGAGCCGGCGGCCACGACGCCGCCGTCCGGAGCCACCGCGAGCCCGAGCACGCCGTCCGTATCGTTCGCGTCGGCCGCCGTGCCGTCGAGCGTCCCCCGCCAGGACTCGGTGCCGGTCGCGGCATCGAGCGCGGCGATGACGACGTCCGGGGAGGTCGTGGTCCCGTTCAGCTCGCCCGCCACCACGACGCGCGTCCCGGCGAGCGCGATCGCCTCGACCGCATCGCCCGTGTGCCCGCTGCCGGTGAGGACGACGTGCCAGCCGACGTCGCCGGTGGCGGGGTCGAGCCGCGCCACGACGATGTCCGTGCCCGCCGCCCCCGTCACGTGCCCCGCGACGTAGATCGCGTCCGCCGCCGTCGCGACCACGCGCGCGACACCGCCTGCACCGTCGATGTGCGAATGCCACACGATCGCACCGTCGGCGGCGGCGAGGCGCCACACCGTGAACGGACCCTTCGCATCGGGCCGGGTGCTCGATCCTACCGCGATCACGTCGTCGCCGAAGAGCGCGCCATCGCGGACGTTGTCGGCGCCGGCACTCCCGCCGTCGAGGTCGACACGCCAGCCCGGGCTCGTCGTGCCGCCCGTCGTCCCGACGAGCCGCGCCACGACCCCGTCGTTCCCGAGATTCGTGTTCGCCACCTGGCCGAGCACGACCACGTCGCCCCCGCTCATGACGAGCACGTCGCGCAGGATGTCGTTGCCACCCGCCGACCCCGCGATCACGGCCCTCCACGCCTCCACCCCGTCCGCCGACCCTAGCTTCACTGCGATGCCGTCATCCCCCGCCGCCGTCGTCCCGAACCGCCCCGCGGCGACGACGTCACCAGCCGACGTCGTGGCGATCGCATTCACCCGCCCGGGGTCGGGGGTTCCGGAAACCCGCACACGCCACGCGAACGCAGGAGCGGACAGGCACAGCACCGAGAGACCAAGGATGAGGACGCGCATCCGGCCACCCTACTCGGCGCGCGCAGCTCGGGTCTAGCAATAGTTGGCTCTGGTGCGGGGTGGCGGCGGGGGCGCAGAGGGTCCTCGCGGACCCGAGAGCGCGGCCGCTACGCAGCCCTAGGCGGAGTAGGCCGCGCGCC